>JACZRW010000011.1 GCA_022574495.1 Patescibacteria group bacterium
TCGAGGCCATGGGACTCACGTATCGGGTACAATTGCAGCTGAAGGTAATAATGGTAAGGGCATAGCTGGGGTAGCCCCAAAAGCATCTATAATGGCTTCTCAAGGGTTTGATTCTGGTGGAAATGGGACGTCTGACGTATTAGCAAATGCGATAATGTATGCAACTGATAATGGAGCCAAAGTGATTAACAATAGCTGGGAATGTAGATTTCCGCCTTGTCCGAATGATCTAATTGAAGAAGATGCCGTAAGATATGCCTATAATCAAGATATAGTTATCATTTTTTCAGCTGGAAACACCGTTGGAGAAGATATTTCCTTTAAATCTCCTCAAAACATGACCGAGACTATATCTGTAGCTGCTTCTAATGAAAATGACGATCCCACCGTGTTTACAAGTGTAGGGTATGATGTGGATGTAGCCGCTCCCGGAGGAGGGCCAGATTTTTTTGACCAAAATATTTTGTCTCTACTCTCAGCCAACGCGAGTTGTCACGCTACTATTACTGTTGGGACTAATTATTGTCGTATGTCTGGTACTTCTATGTCTGCACCCCATGTTGCTGGGTTGGCGGCATTAATTAGAGAAAAACACCCAGAATTTACCAATGAACAGGTGAGACAGGCTATTCGGGTTTCAGCCGATGATATTTCTGATCCTGGTTTTGATGTAAAATCTGGATATGGAAGGATAAATGTTGCGGCTGCACTAGCAATCGATAACCCTCTAAAAGTTAAGATAACCTCACCGGCTCGACAAACAAATATTAACGGTCAAAGCACAGTTGACATTTTGGGAACTGCAGCTGGTACTGGGTTTGAAAGCTACAGTCTTAGTTATGGAGTAGGTCTGACGCCAAGCGAATTTCTCCCTTTCTCTGGTCCTATCACCACTCCGGTAACGGAGGGAACATTAGGCATTTGGGACGTTAGTTCACTTGATAAAGAACGTTACATTATTAAGTTAACAGCTGTGGCCAGTGGAGTAACTTATACGAATCATGTTTTAGTTATCAAAGAGAATTCAAACCCATTAATTATTCAACCCGGGGTTCAACAACGGCCTCAGGTTGATGAAGGTAAAGTTGTTTGGGAAGACACGCGCAACGGTATCTTTACCGATATTTATCTATTCAATTTCAGCACTGGAAAAGAAACGCAAATCACTAATGAGCCGAATTCATTTCAGCGGGATTCTTCCATCTCCGGGGACAAGATCGTATGGGAAGATTTGCGAAGCGGAAATCCAAATATATTCCTTCACGACATATTTGAAAACTCGACCCGACCTGTTATTGACGATGCCATAACACGCGTTAATCCAAGTATAGACGGAAACAAAATCGTCTGGCAGGAATCAGGCGATATTTATGTGTATGATCTTGATACTGGTATAAAAACACAGATAACTAGTGATCAAACGATCCAGCCTAATGATCCAGCAATATCTGGTAACAGAATAGTTTGGATGGATGGTCGTAATGGTAATTTTAATAATGATATTTACTTCTATGATCTAGACAATCCAGGTACAGGAGAAATCCAGGTAACTACTTCTACCCAGCAAAATGTTTCCCCTGACATTTATGGAGACAAAATAGTCTATGAAGAAAATGGGAAAATATTTATGTACGATATACCCTCTAGCAGTACTACAAGGATAAGCAACCCCTCTTGTCAGCTATTCATTGGTTGTGGAGCGATTGGTGCTTCTATATATGGTAACAGAGTAGTTTGGACAGACTGGCGAGACCCGTCAACAGATGTTTGGCTATATGATATTAGTTTAGGAGAGGAAGAGCCGGTGACAACAGATCTAGACTATCAGAGTTCTCCAGATATTTCTGCCGCCAAGATAGTTTGGCGGGATGAAAGATTTGGTGGTAGGGATCTATTCTATTCGGATATCCCCGTAAATAATGCTCCAAAATTAAGAGTAATGTATCCAGACGTACCCATCACCGCTGGAGTAGGCAGTTCACCCCAGCCAAATGACGGCACAGTTAACATCCTAGATATAGGTGCGGTGGTGAATGCTTTTGGTAAAAATGAAGCTAATCCCCAATGGCATTCATGGTTTAAACCGTATGATCTTAATCGTGATGGATTTGTCAATATCATCGATATCGGTTTAGTTATCCAGTGGTTTGGCAGTGTTAACTGGCCTCCAGGCAACTCAGAAACAAACCGCATAACGGTATCAAGTAGTGCCATAAACGTTCAGTTTTACCTTACGGCAACTGATCCTGACACCACATCACTGCCTACCATCACTGCCTCTGGGCTTCCTGAAGAGGTGACTTTCACTACCGAGGCTATCACCACACCCGGTGGCGATACCTTCATGCGAGGCAAATTCTTTTGGGACTTAACGACTACCTCTCCATCCGGCCAAAACTTTGACATAACCTTTACTGCAGATGATGGTGTAGATACAACTGAACTAACTCTGTATTTTGTGAGGTGATACCCTAAACTAGTTATCTAACCAAGAATCTAACCTTAAGTGGAGAGGTTTGCTTTTTTAAAAATAAGTTTGACTCTTTCTGATAATTAATTAATAATAAAAACAAGAGTTAGTGATGACTATGAAACCTGCCTAATGATACACAAAGCTCGTCAATTCATAAATCCCCCATATTCAAAAAAAGAAGCTATAGCAATCTCTAGCGCCACTTTACTTATTCTAATAAGCGTCCCCATAACCGTCATGAGTACTCAACGATCTAGTGATTTGGCGCCGGAAGCTAAGGCTACTCAGTTAACAGATAATGAGATTGTAGAAGACCAAACTCTAAAACTCCTAAGTTTAAATTCGGATCTTAAAGGGGCGAATTCATCCAAAAAACAAACTGTTTTAAAACAAATGGAAGATATTGCTAAAGACAGAGAGAATCTTCTATCTTCACTGATAGAAAAAGACCCAGAGGAGGTTTTAAAAGTTAGTATTCCTGAAACTGTGAAGGATGAGCTTCCAATAAAAATTCAGAGTTATCTAGAAAACAATGTCGAACTAAAAGGAGCTCTTGAAGTTTTACATATTGATGATTTTGATAAAAAGGAAGGGGAGTTTCTTCATTTTTTGCAGACCAAAAAGAAAAAGTACTCGCTCTACTCCGAAGAACCACTGCCTAACTTTATATCAGGGACCAATGTTGAGGTTTCTGGGGTGGCTATTGGAGATAAGGTAGCCGTGGAAGGGAAGATTAAGAAAAACCCGAAAGTGCTCGCCGCTTCTGATACTACAGGAGTCCAAAAAAACGTAGTACTTTTGGTAAATTTCCAAAACGATACAACACAGCGCTTTACTAATAATTCAGCCGCGGGAGTTGTATTTAACAATTCGAATTCGGTTAATGCGTTTTATCAAGAAAATTCATATAACAAGACCTCCTTGCCTGGGGATGTCTTTGGATGGTATACCTTACCGATAAATAAAACCTGCAGTTTTAGTACTATTCAGTCTGAAGCAGTTAAAGCGGCCGATGCCGATGTAAATTTCCAAAACTACACTGGGATAATAATTGCCTTTCCTGGTTCTTGTGGTTGGGCGGGACTTGCCTACGTTGGACGGATAAACGTTAGTACAGCTGATGGTATTGTGAGAACTAGGCTGGCTTGGGTTATAGACCGATTCTTTGATCTTCGGGTAGTGGGACACGAGGTTGGCCATGGTTATGGGGTTTGGCACGCCAACGCTTACGAATGCGGTTCAGAAGCCATAACCGACAATTGCTCATCTGTTTCGTACGGTGACCCTTACGATATAATGGGCTCAAGCAGAGGACATTTCAATGCTTATCACAAAGAGTTATTTTCCTGGTTTGATGCTTCAAATATCAAAACGGTGTCGACAAATGGTATTTATTCTATTGAACCTTTTGAGACGGCCACCGTCGGTACCAAAATCCTTAAAGTACCCAGAGATCGCGACGCCCAGGGGAACCCGATCACCTGGCTTTACCTAGAATATCGGCAACAAACTGGTTTTGACAGTAGTCTTTCTGGAAATGTTTATGACGGGGCTTTAATACACTACGGACCCAAACTAGTCAACCAAGGTGATACTCAATTGATCGATACAACACCTCAGACCTCTTCCCGAACCGATGGTGCCCTCGTTGTTAATCAAACTGTTATCGATACAGATACTGGAGTAACTATTCAAACGATTAATAAAACATCTAATAGTCTTGATTTGGAAGTGAGTTTTGGGCCCCTACCCTGTGTAAGGGCAAACCCATCCGTAGTGATTACACCTACCCAAGTGTTTGCTGTTCCTGGATCCACAGAAAACTTTACTATAACAGTAACTAATAATGACAGGTCGGAGTGTGGTTCTTCCACGTTCACTTTATCACCCACCTTTCCGACTGGTTGGAGTGGTAGCTTGGCCGCAAGTCAGTTAAGCATTAACGCCGAAAGTAGTGTTTCCACCACCTTGAATGTGACTTCAGACTCTAATGCGGATGATGGTTTTTACGCCGTTACTGTATTAGCGACCAACACTGCCGTTACCAACTTTAAAAATAGCGATACGGTCACTTACGTCATCTCTAATGATATTGATAATCCAGTCGTTTCGATAACCTCACCGCTAAATGGTGATACAGTTTTGGGGACAATTACTGTTTCTGCCAGTGCTGCTGATAATGTTGGCATTACTAAAGTGGAATTTTACCTTGATAATTCGTTAAAATCCACCGATGGCTCGGCTCCCTATTCATTTCGGTGGAACACCAAGCAAGTTTCTGATGGAACCCATAGTTTGAGTGCTAAAGTCTTCGATTCGGTAGGAAACGTAGGGATTTCAACCGTAGTTTCGGTGTCAGTTTCAAATATTGATACTCAACCACCATCTATACCAAGCGGATTAAGAATCATCCAAGTTTCGGAAACGCAAGTAAATCTTTTTTGGAACCCCTCTTCGGATAATGTGGCCGTCACTGGTTATAAAATTTTCCGAGACGGTAACCTGTTGACTTCTATCAACACTACATATTACGAAGATAGGGCTGTTGTGGTAGGACGAACCTACCGATATACAGTTTCCGCTTTTGACAGGGCGGGTAATGAATCGACGGCATCATCATCAGTTGACATTACGGTTAAAGATCATACCCGGCCATCTGTGCCTAGTGGTTTGAGAGCAAGGGTTTCTTCCAGCACCAGGATAGATCTGACCTGGAATGCTTCCAGTGACAATGTTGGTGTGGCTGGGTACAGAATATATCGAAATAATAGACTAATAAAGACCACTACTGCCAAAGGTTATCGAGATAGCAACGTGAGTGCCGGTAAAACTTATTCCTATCAAGTATCAGCTTTTGATGCGGCGGGGAACACTTCGGCTAGATCTTCCGTGGTTAAGGTTAGTACACCAGGTACAGGTGTGCCAAAAAAGAGGGGAGACCTGAATGGTGATAGTAAGATTAATATTCGAGATTTGAGTATACTGATAAGTAGGTGGGGAACTAGCGGAGGGGTAGCGGATATTAACGGAGATGGTAGAGTGAATATAAGAGATTTAAGTATATTAATTTCCCAATGGGGAAGATGATATCCTAACGGAATGACGTTTTATCGCGTTTTTCGAAAATGATATGAAAGTAATACTGTCCAAATTTTTAATAATAAGCTTACTAGTAAGCACTTCTTTGGCTGTAGGAACCTCTGTGGCGGACGCTGCCGGTAGTATATACCTCTCACCTGCTTCTGGTGCAATAGCCCAAGGGTCGACTTTCAACGTGTCTGTCAGGGTCAATACGGGTGGTTCCAGTATAGATACAGTCCAAGCAAACCTTTCTTATCCAACAGATAAATTAGATTTCTTAGGTCTCTCTTATTCCGGAAGCGCATTTGGAATTAAAGCGCAGAGCACTGGAGGCGGTGGTATTATAAAGATCGGTCTAGGAAATCTTTCAGCAGTAAATGGGGATGTATTAGTAGGTACGATTACTTTTCGGGCAAAAACTAGTTCCGGTACAGGAACGGTTAGTTTTACTTCTGGTACAGAAGCAGACAAGGCGGGAAAGGTAATTGTATCGGCAACTGGAAGCGCTACTTTTACTTTCATTGAACCAGCTCCACCTCCAAAACCCAAGCCAAAGGATAAAACGGCACCAAAAATTTCCAATATAGAAATAACGAATCTGAGTCGAAATAGTGCTACGGTTGAATGGACTACAAATGAAAATGCAGATTCGGTGGTGGAATGGGGTCCCACAGATGAATATGGACTCACAGTGTCCAGTACAAAACTAGTAAAAAAACACTCTTTGAATCTAGACAAGAGATTTTTAGAGGCTGGTGGAGAATATCATTATCGAATAAAAAGTAAAGATAAGTCTGGAAATAAAGCAACCTCTGAAGATCAGACGTTTATTATTTCAGGAATAAGGATCCAAATAAAAGTTACCGATGAAGAAGGGAACGTGGTTGAGGGGGCGAAAGTATCTCTGGATACAATTGGGGAGGCTATTACAGACGAAGCTGGAATTGCAGAATTTGACAATGCGATTGAGGGAGATTTAATTGTTATTGTTGAATACAAAGGTAATACTTATTCGAAAGTAATAACTGTGGAAGACAAAGATGAAGTACAGGAGTTTGAGGCCAAGGTTAAAGGAGTAGTGAAAGGAGGAGGAGTACTGGGTGATATTGGTGATAATAGAATAATTATAGTGTTCATAATGGTGGTATTAATTGCTTTAGCTGGAAGTTATCTATTTCGTAGTGGAGGTTTAAATAAGCTATTAGAAAAAGTAAAAAGGAAAGAGAGAGAGGATGAAAAGTAGTTATCGATTCCATGACTAGTTTCACGCATTTTTAATCTTTCAATTTTTCTTTCAAATTAGAATAATTTATTTGGTACAAATTATCCAGAGGTAATTTTGTAGTTGTAGATACCTAATGTAGGGTCGATACCGTCTTCTGTGTTGTAATTACCAAGATCTTTGTCAGTCAAACTGTCTAAATGAGTATAGATTGCATAACTTTTCCCATCTTCGGCTACTTTATATAAATACTGAGTAGTTTCTTCCAGTTTATTTACATTTGTCGTCGGATCATGAAGAGTTACTTCAGGTATGTAATTTCTCATCTCCTCGTAAGAGGGAAATTGAAACATAATCCAATCTTGAGGGATTCGAACCCACCTATTTGCATACGTTTCACCTAAGTTTGAAATGGGGTAGTGGCCATTCTTTTCATAGTATTTCCTAAACCCATTTCGTAGGAATTCTAAGTGTTGTTTTCTCATAGAATCGTAATTTTTCCCATGTTCTGCTTTATAGATGACTCTGTACATGAAAAATACAGGTACTAGGAGCATTAATATAATTGGAAGAAATAAAATCCATTTAGGAAAATTAAAAACTAGGCTAAGAAATTGGGCGTTAACTACCAAATACCAACTTATTATAAGTATGGCGATGAACAATAAGGTTAGCGCTATTAAGATCTTTATACCATTGGACATTATATTTATTTTAAAACTATTGTCTTCTATTATCAACTGATTAAATATCTAACTTATTGGTATCTGATTATTTGACACCCATAATCTGTTGTTTAATAATTAAATAGATGGCCGCTAAAAGGCATCTCCTATCCATAATTGCCTTTAAATTATTTAATAATTACAGATCTTCGATTAATCCGCCGTACAAAAGAAATGATTACTTGGTAATTTTAGGGACAATTATTATTCTAGTTGCTATTCCTTTAACGGTTATAGTGGCGACACAAAATGTCCGTGGTCTGCTAAGCCGTGCTGCTATACCATCTTTACCTGATTTAGACGTTACCTATATTGAGAGAACGCCGCGATTTTCCCGTTACCAAGTTTGCTATAGCCCTTCCGCCTACAACCCCTTTATTTGTGGTGGTCAGTCGGATGGGGATCAGCGCTGGCCTGAAAGAGGCGATATCGTTACCTTTACTGCCCATCTAAAAAATCATGGGAGCTTACCTTCCTCCAGCACCTCATTTATTTGGTATATCGATGATGTTCAGGTGAAGTCTGGCATGGTGCCTATTCTTTCTCCGGAAGAAGAATTTACCGACACTTTTCAATGGGTCTGGGATCACGACGTGGTGAATGGAAGGCTTTTAGGGGAACACCGGGTTAAATTTGTGGTTGATCCTCAAAATACCCTTTCCGAAATAACTAAAAATAATAATACTAGAGAGGATTACACCAATGCTCTCTCATTTCGGTTTCATGTGGAGCAAAGTCTCTATGATTATTTCCGCACCAAACAAAACGCTGTAGGATCTTATTCTTTTGAAGACTACGCCCAATATCAAATCTGGTTTTTCCAAAATATGTTTCAAGAGGCAGTTTCTTCGGTTGCTCCCGATGGTATTGAGGAAAGATTACGAATTGATGAGATTGTTATTGAACCGGATGGTACCCTACCACTAGGTGGTACTCATGCCCCCGCTGATTTTGATTGGGATGGCCGCTGGGGTTTTCGTGCCACTGATATTGGGTATTATGAAGCTCGTCCTGAAATTGTCTCTGGCCCCGGTCCTGACGGTGGACTTATCCATGAACTAGGTCATCAGATAGGCCTTATTGATGGCTATAATTTAGATATTCAGGGAAGGGAAGTAGATATTGTTGATGAGAATGGTGATCCTATTGCCGGTACTGAGATTATGCCGTTTGCTATTTTTGATATAGTGCACCATGGTGGTTGTGATGATTCTTTTCCTGATTGCCCGTTAAGGGGCATCATGGATGCCGGGCCGGGCCAATTTACTCCTCATAACGCTGGAGCACTCCACGCCAATAAAGGTTATCGGCGCGGTTATTTTGGCGATTTCCTAATGGATTTACCACAGACCAATAAATTATTAATCACGGACAAATTCGGCGCTCCCTTAAGCAATGCCTCCATAGAAATATATCAGCAACAGAATAACCGGATTCCCGATGAGATAGTCTATAGCGGGGTGACTGATAATAATGGGTTTTGGACATTTCCAACAAAACCGGTACAAAGCCTTACCACCGCAACTGGACACGTACAGACAGATAATCCCTTCGGACCTATCAATGTTATTGGTATTTCTTCAGTTTTCGCTATTAAAATATCTACTGAACAAAATACTGAATTTCACTGGGTAGATATTTTTGATTTTAATGTCGAATACTGGAAAGGGAATAAAAGTAGTGCTACTTACACAATAAACACAGGACTAAGTATAAATGACACTACCCCTCCCAATGTATCATTAACCAACCCTACTGAAGGTTCAACAGTTTCTGATAATGTTAATATAACTGCATCTGCTACGGATAACGTGGGAGTAATAAAAGTCGAATTTTACGTGGGTGGTGTGCTTTTTGGTTCTGATACTACTTCTCCATACTCCTTCAGTTGGGATACCACTACGGTTAGTGACGGTAGTCATACACTTTCAGCCAAAGCATACGATGCGGCCGGAAATGTAGGTACAAGTGCAACGGTAACAGTTACAGTGGATAACGGATCTTCAGGCAAACCAGCTGATATAAATGACGATGGGTTTGTAGATATCTTTGATTTAAGTATCCTACTGGGAAATTGGAAGACAGCAGATGCTAATTCAGATATAAACAGTGATGGTACTGTAGACATCTTTGATCTTTCCATTCTTCTTTCAAATTGGAGTTGAGATTTTTTCGCTAAAGAAAATATTTGACACCTCTTATAAATTCATGAATAATTAAATTTATTAAGTATTTATTTTCATAAAATTTTACTGCTCATGAGAGCTTCGAATCTATTTAAACAATATAGAAAAGGCATAAATCCTCCTTATGTACGAAGAGATATATTCGCGATTTTTGTTACAATAGTAGCATTAGTCTCTCTTCCTGTATTAATATATTCCACGATTTTTTACGCAGAAGAATTTAAACCTAATCTCTCTATTTCAGCCGATAACAATCTTCAAGTGCCAGTTTTAGTATTAAGCTATTTTCCCACTACAGATGGGGTTAACTTGGATACAAGTATTACTGGATATGGATCCAGCATAGTTAACGTTAGGAATAAAGTTGCTCAAATAAATATTAATTTATCAAATGCACTTGAGTCTGGGAGTACCTATCATGGTTACAATGATCCTGGAGCAACTCCAGCCCTAGATTACTCTATTTATGAAGCAAAAGAATTTCTAGAACCTATACCTCAACAATCCGAGATTCCCAAACACGCTGATAATTACAAAATATTTTCAGATCCTACAATTGGTGTAGCTGATATATGTGATTATGTAGATAATGCGGGGGTGAAAGAGGTTTGGATTTGGATGTATCACACAGCTAACACCACCCCTATCGAATCAAACATGGCGATGGGAACCATATCGAGTCAGTATTGGAACTTTGCGTCATACGGTGATGTAAGTAATAGCGCTCAGAGAGATGACGTACCAGTCTGTAATAAATCGTACACTGTTTATGACTATAATTATAGTAGATCTACCCCCGAAGCAATGGAAAACCATGGACATCAAATTGAGCGTATGATGGGATTTATTGATGGTGGTCTATTTTTTACTAAATTCGTAGGACCACTTTTTAGCCAGACTGGTGACAGACATTGTGGAAATGCCCATAATCCACCCAACGCCCAGTTTGAATACAATAGAAATAATCTTAATTTCGTTGACACAGACTGCCAAGACTGGAATCCAGATTTAGACGGACAAATATCCTCAATCAACTGTCAAACTTGGGGTTGTACCACGGTAGGATGGATGACTTGGTGGATGCAGAATATGCCTGGAAAAGATAACCCTCTTACCTATAACGGAGGGCCGATGAGAAATTGGTGGGAGTTTATTGGCGATTTTGATGCCGCCCTTACCTTAGGGAAAACGTTTACTTTAAACATTTCTTCTCCAACAGTCTCAATAACCTTCCCGATTAATAATCAAAATGTTTCTGGGACTATAAATATCCAAGCCGATGCCCAAGATGATGTTGGAATTGATCGAGTGGAGTTTTATATAGATGGGCAACTGGTAGGATCGGACGCGTCGTTACCTTATTCGTATAGTTGGGATACTAATATTGTCAGTAACGGACCGCATATGATTTTAGCAAAAGCGTTTGATGTATCTGGTAATGTTGGTACAAGTATTTCTCTAGCAACCTCAGTGGATAACGGATCTTCAGGCAACCCAGCTGATATAAACAATGATGGGAATGTAGATGTAACAGATTTAAGTATTTTCTTAAGTAACTGGAACACTTCAGACGCTACGGCAGATATAAACAGTGATGGTACTGTAGACATCTTTGATCTATCAATACTTCTTTCAAATTGGACAGGCTGAATAAATTTTGACATAAAGCATAAAAACAGTGATAATTAAGTAAAGTGACGAGAGCTGCCCAGATGTTTAGAGAATATCGAAAAAGTATTAATCCTCCATATAATAAGAAAGACCTTGTGGTAATCTTAGGTACTATTCTTATATTGATCACTATTCCTGCAACAGTTTTTTTATCAAGCCAAACTAGAGAACCAACTAGCCGAGCCAAAAGCGATCCTATAGATTGTTTTCCTGGTAGGAATCAAAGCTCGTCTAGATTAAATGATGAGCATGCGAATGGTAGTGAAGACGGTGTTGCCGTTGTTCCCCCCGCGGCCTACGCTGGTGCTGTTCAAATACCTTCTTCGATTGAAGATCAAACTAAGAGAGCTGAGCTAATCACCGTTGGTAAAGTAAAAAAAGTTAGTTCACGTAAAGTACAAGGAAGTATTGTAACGGATGTCAATTTGGGTGTTGAGCAAATTCTGAAGGGAGATAAGACTAAAAAAACGATAACTATAACGATAGATGGTGGTCAGGTTGGCGACCTATGTCTTTATGTAGGTGGAGTGCCCAACTTTCTGGAGGGTGAACGCGTTCTACTTTTTTTAAATAATAATGATAACCCTCGTTTAGTTCAACTTTGGCAATCCAAATATTCTTTGGCCGGAACTGAGGCAATTCAACCAGAGTCGGATAAATCGCGCGTGTCTATCAAGAGTGTCGGAGAGAGAGTTGGTAAAGCTTTAGGCAAGCCAGTGAGCATTAAAGAAGAAGACGAAACGGTGGATGTCATTGAGTTTACGGTCTTCTGCACAGCCTGGTCCGTTTCAAAAATGCCGGTCTTGATAGAGGTGAACCCAGCTAATCCTGGAAACGGTGGTTCAATTGGTAATGATTACCTCCGAATCGTGTACGCATCGCTAAATAGCTGGCAGGCGCTTCCAGACTCTTATCCGTCGTACTCACTGACCGGACAGACATCGAACTCAGGCAACAGCCACCTCGACCGCCTCAACACCGTGGTCTGGTCTACCCTGAATCCTGGTGTCTTGGGACGCCATTGGTGCGGTCAGATAGGCGGCGTGCACGTCGACTCCGATGTTGAAATCGCCAACACCGGCTTCACTTGGGATCCAGATAGCAGCGATGGCGTTATAGGTTTTAGCCTTGAGAGTGTCCTTGAACACGAGTTTGGCCACAGCGTGGGACTTGGCCATAGTGATCAGTGCGGATCTCCAAGGCCAATAATGTGCTCGAGCATTTCTTCGGGTGTACGTAGGACCATCCAGGCGGACGACCAGGCCGGTGCGGCCTTCCTTTACCCGCTCTCGGGCTCACCGCCCGGTGCCCCATCGAACCTTACTGTCAACTCCGGTGCCAACTCGAATAGCCTGAGCTGGAATTCCGGATCCGGCTCGACTTTCGCCACCGAAATCGAGCGCTCAGACTCGGGATGCTCAGGCACCTTCAAATCTGTCCAGACGATCGCAGCGGGTCCTACGGCGTTCGTGGACGACAATCACGGCGACGGCCTTGGCGCCGGAATCTACTGTTACCGCATCAAGACTTTAGGTGTCGGGGGAGACTCTGTTTATCTGGTTGAGGATTCAGGGCCCCCAGATACGGAAGATCCTGTAGTTTCAATAACCGCCCCTAGTGGAGGAGCAACTGTTTCGGATACCGTAAATATATCTGCAAATGCCAGTGATAATATCGGAGTAACAAAGGTAGAGTTTTTCGTAGACGGAGTACTATTAGATTCAGATAATTCAACCCCGTATTCAGTAAGTTGGGACACTACTATCGTTAGTAATAATAATTATGTTCTTACCGCTAAAGCCTATGATGCTGCCGGGAACGTAGGTACATCGGCTAGTGTATCAGTTTTGGTTTCTAATATTGACTCACAAGCTCCAACAGTCTCCATTATAGATAACGGTGGGGATGGTCGTGGTGGTGGGGAATCAGAAGAAGTCTCTGGAGTTCATACCATACAAGCCAACGCCAGCGATAATATAGGGGTAACCAATGTAGAATTTTATGTTGATGGTGTCCTGATAGGTTCAGATACCACTTCTCCATACTCTATCAACTGGGACACTACTTCAGTAGCCAATGGTGACCGGGATCTTACCGCCAAAGCCTACGATGCCGCTGGGAATGTAGGTACAAGTGCAACGGTAACAGTTACCGTTGATAACGGATCTTCAGGTAACCCAGCAGATATAAATAACGATGGGTTTGTAGACGTTACCGATCTCAGTATTCTTTTAAGTAACTGGAACACTTCAGATGCTACGGCAGATATTAACAACGATGGTGAAGTTAACATCTTTGATTTATCAATATTACTTTCAAATTGGACAGGCTAATGTTGACAAATTAGTATTTTTGTAAAATAATATATGTATACTCAATGAGGGTTGCCCATTTGTTAAAAAAATACCGAGAGAAAATTAATCCCCCATATCACAACAAAAGCGATTTAATAGTGCTAATAGGAACTATATTTATACTTGTTGCTATTCCGTTAACCACGATCGCCGTTCAAAGAAGTCGAGAGCCAACAGGTCTGGCCGTTGCCGGTACGGCCAATATGTATTTATCTCCTGCTAGTCAATCAGTTAATCAGAATACCAATTTTACGGTAGAGATTCGAGAAGATTCTGGCAGTGAACTTGTAAATGCTATTCAAGCCAATTTAACTTATGATTCTAATAAGTTGGATTTCGTTAGTGTTACGACGTCAGCTGCTTTTGAAATAGAGGCAGAGACATTTGGCAGTGGGGGAATTATTAAGATTGCTAGAGGGACGATTACTCCTAAAAGTGGTGATCAGCTTGTGGCCACTATTACCTTCAACCCGAAGCAAAGTCCAGGAGCTACCTCAGTTGATTTCTCAGCCAATTCGAAAGTGGTTAGCAGTATTGATAACACCGATATTCTAGCAACTACTTCTTCAGGTACTTATACTATCGTAGACCCACCTCCAACCGTATCCATTAGTGCACCAACAAATAACTCAGTTGTTTCTGGTAATGTAACTATAAATGCAACGGCTTCAGATGATATAGGGGTAACTAGAGTGGAATTTAAATTGGACGGTGCTATTTTAATTGGTAGTGATACTACTTCACCCTACTCAATTAATTGGGATACAACGACAACATCTAGTGGGTCTCATTCATTAACAGCTGAGGCATTTGATATAAGTAGCTCTACCGTGTTTACTATAAATGTTACCGTAGATAACGAGCCACCTTCAACCCCTTCTGGACTAACCGCTACCGCAGTAAGTTCAAGCCGAATAGATATTTCTTGGAACGCTAGTACGGATAATGTGGCGGTTACGGCTTACGAGGTTTATAGAAACAGTGTGTTAATAGCTACAATTGCAACTACTTCCTACAGTGACATAGGGTTAGATGCTAGTACTAGTTATAGTTATTTTGTAAAAGCCAAGGATAATGAGGGAAACATTTCCCCAGCATCATCAACTGCTTCAGATACCACCTTGAAATTGGGTGATCTAAATAACGATGGCTTCGTGGATGTAGTAGACTTGAGTATACTTTTGTCAGCTTGGGAAACCAGTGATCCTACTGCAGATATAAACTCTGACGGTGACGTAGACATAGTAGATCTATCAATTATGCTCAGCAATTGGACATTTTAGTAACGACGTACTTTTTACCTGCCGGGAAAATATGATTTTAGACACTATGAAATTCTTTAGAAGTGTTATTGCTAGAGGGTTGGTTCTTACGATTTTTGTTAGTCTTTTTGCACTAGTAAACGCTCAACCTGTTCACGCGGCTGCTAGTCTCTCACTTTCCCCCTCATCAAAGACGATAACCAAAGGAAATAATTTTACTATATCGGTTTACACTAATACTGGGGGAGAACTGGTGAATGCTGTTCAAGCAAACCTTAGTTATCCTACCAGTAAATTACAGTTTGTTAGTACGAGTGCAGTAGGCGGTGCTTTTGAGATTCAAGCTCAAAATACTGGCGGTGGTGGGTTGGTAAAAATAGGTAGAGGAACTACTTCCCCGAAATCGGGTTCTCTTCTAGTTTCTAAAATTACTTTTAAAGCAACGGCAACCGGAAGTGCCGCAGTAAGTTTTGTTTCAGGGTCAAAAGTGCTTAATGACTCTAATAATATTGATATCTTGTCAAGTAAAGTTGGTGGGACGTACACAATACAAAGTTCTACTTCTCCTCCTCCGCCGCCACCACCCCCACCACCCCCACCACCAGATGATGGAGGAAGCACCACTGGTGATACTGGTGGTACTTCAGGAGGAACTAGCGGGGGAAGCACTGGAACTACAACTACTAAAAAAGATACTACTGCTCCAAAGATAACCGATGTAAAAGTAGCAGATTTAACACGAACAAGCGCTACTATTACTTGGAAAACAAACGAAGCAGCAAACTCAATAGTAAATTGGGGCCCTAACGAAAAATTAGGTATATTAACATCTAGTAGCAAACTCGTAAAAAGTCATTCGGTTAAGCTCCAAAGTCTTCTACTCACTCCTGGGGCACACTACAGTTACAAGGTAACCAGTAAGGATAAAGCGGGTAATAAAGCTGATTCTGAATTACTAGAGTTTCTAATCCCTGGATACACAGTTACCATAACCGTAACGGATAAAGATGGTAATCCTGTGGTTGGTATACTTGTAAATATAGTTTCGGTGGGTGAAGTGAGTACCGATGAGAATGGTGTAGCGACTTTTGAAGACGTTCCGGCTGGGAAACAAGCAGTAATTGTAGATTCTGATGGCGAGGTTTTGTCGGTGGTAATCGATGTAAAAAAACAAGATGAACTACAGAATTTTGATACTAGGGTGAGTGGAGCGGTATCTACGGAAGGTATTCCATTCATAGTAAATGGGACTCAGCTAATTGGTATTGTGCTTGTAATCGCTGGACTTTTTGCAATTACTATTCTCGTCTTATTTAGAGGAAAATTCTTCAAGAAGAAAGAAAAAATAACCACAACCGATTAGCGTAGTTTTCCTTACAAACCAACATTTTTTACAGTGTTATAATGCTCTGAATGATAGCAGTTGTAGATTATGGTAGTCAGTATTCCCATCTTATTGCAAGAAGGATACGTAGCCTTGGAGTGGCCTCAGAAATTATTTCTCCTCAAAAAAATACGCTGGAGCTAAAAAATATTGAAGGTATAATCCTTTCCGGCGGTCCTTCATCTGTTTATAAAAATAGGTCTCCAAGGCTCTCAGATAGCTTGCTTAAGCTTAATGTTCCAATCTTGGGGATATGCTACGGTATGCAGCTTTTGGCTGAATATTTTGGGGGAAGGGTGGCTAAAAGTAAATCAAGAGAATATGGAAAAGAAACTATTTTTGTTAATCAGGGGAATGATCTTTTCAAAGGACTTTCGAAAAGGGAAACAGTTTGGCTGTCCCACGGAGATAAAGTAGAAAAATTACCAAAAGAATTTAGGAGTATTTCCAGTAGCCGCTCTTGCCCAATTGCCGGTTTTTTCAATCGTAATAAAAATATATACGCGGTTCAATTTCATCCTGAAGTTGTTCATACGGAAAATGGTCAAACTGTATTGAAAAATTTTGTTTTTAAGATATGCAGGGCTAAAAAAAGTTGGAATGTAAAAGACCAAGCAACAAAAATAATTAAAGATTTAAGAGAAGAGATTGGTAGTGAAAAAGTTCTTATCGGAGTTTCAGGTGGAGTAGATTCTTTGGTAGCGGCGAACCTCTTACATAGGGCAATCGGAAATAAACTTTATGCGGTATTTATCGATCATGGTTTGCTTCGGAAAGATGAGGCGGAGGAAGTAGAAGTTTTTTACAAAAAGGGAGGATTTAAACATTTTTTGAAAGTGGATGCATCAAAGCTGTTTTTAAAAAAATTAAAAGGAGTGACTGATCCAGAGGGAAAAAGAAAAATTATTGGCTATACCTTCATAAAAGTCTTTGAAGATGTCGCTAAGACTTTAGGAAAAAAGGATAAAATTGCCTTTTTTGCCCAAGGAACTATTTATCCGGACCGTATTGAATCTGGGGCATCTTCTAAGCAGGCCGCAAAAATAAAAAGCCATCACAATCTAGTACTTCCAAAAAAATTAAAATTTCAAGTTATAGAACCGCTGGCGGATTTTTATAAAGATGAAGTGCGTGAAATAGGTGAGCGGTTAAGATTGCCCAAAGAATCTCTTTTTCGACACCCGTTTCCCGGGCCTGGTTTGGCGGTACGAATTTTGGGAGAGGTGTCGCCTAATCGTTTGGAAATACTGCAAGAAGCAGATGCAATTTATATCGAGGAGTTAAAAAGAGCTAAACTTTACGATAAGATATGGCAGGCTTTTGCCGCTCTAGTGCCGGTTAAGTCGGTGGGGGTGATGGGTGATAGCCGTACTTATCAATACATGATTTCCTTGAGAGCGGTAACTAGTGTGGATGGTATGACGGCTGATTGGTTTAAAATGCCTCTTGACGTGCTTGAGAGGGTTTCAAGTAGGATTGTGAATGAGGTTAAGGGAGTGAATAGAGTAGTTTACGATATTACCCAAAAACCCCCAGCTACGATTGAGTATGAGTAATTCCAAACCTGATCAAAAAGGTTATTTTTCTTTTGCTTAAATCATAAACCCATAGCGGTTGTATTGATTGATTTTCCCTGTTATAATCGTGCGGAAGAACTCTGAGGTTAAGTAACAAATCTACTCGACCGATAAGGAGGGAGACCATGCTAACGCTTGAGCAGCAAGCGGTATTCTACGGTGGCCTCCTTCGTGAGGAGGAAACCGTTAGGATCAAACGGGATGATTGGTGGATCAACACACCGGCTATTATGGTTAAGGGTAGACGAGATATCACCGTCTTGATCCAAGGAGATATTCACTCAGAATACACGCAGCTTTCTCACATAGTGAGGTGGTTTGTGCAAAATGGATTCCCAGTGATCTGCCTTTCACAGTCCGGATCGGCAACGACGCAGAGAAGCTCAAACTTCTACCAGGTTGGAGGTCTTCATCAGTTTGTTGAGAGAGATCTGGAAATCCTGGATGAGTTTGGCGTCGGGAGAGTAATTACCTACGGTTCTGGTATTGGGGCTGCCGCTTCAATAGCTTTGGCGAGTGAGTATCCGGAAAGAGTAGCCGCTGTAATAGCCGTTAACCCGGCATCACTGATTAGCCAAAAACCGTGGCGACTGGCTCTTAAGTTCTTAGCCTCTAACCTCCAACCCGTCGAGAAGGACTTTGATCCTCCACCAACGTCGCGCGTATCTCTCGGAGCGGCAGTGAAGGAACTACTTGAAGGAGCTGTTCACCTTGCAGCTAGCGACATTGGACTTGCTTATCTTGTGGGGGCGAAATGTCCTGTTTTGATCTACACAGGTCATCAGGATTACGTCTTCCCAAGCAAGAAGCTCGAGGCGTTGGGTCGACTACCAAATGTCCGAGTACTTCCGATGGTGGGGTTCATTCACAGCGATCCCAACAGCGAAGAGAAGATGATCCGGCTGGGCCGAAATGCTCTTCGGGAATTAAATCAACTAGGTGTCACTTAGAGTGGGCGAAGCTCCATAGAGAAACTACACGAACCTAGTTTGTATGCCAAGCAACTACCGGGGTGCGCGACCTTTAAAGTCTTGCATCCCGGTGAAGTCCTAAGCAAATCTCAATTCGATTTAAACCGTACGGTCACAGGACACGAAGAGGTTTTCTTTTAGATTGACTAAACCCACTCAATAAATTAATCTTTCAAAATATGAAATCTGATCTGCCCTTATACACCTTCGGTGGGTGTGAATTAATGAAATAAAAATTAGAAAATCTACTTGTGGTCTTTGTAAGCCGCGCAAAAGGTTCAAACTGAATAGTACTAAAAGGAAGAGATTACTTGAGATGGCCTTAAAGTAAGGTTATCTGACGGCAAACTTAGTTTGGATTGCAGAGGAGCGAATTAGAAGTATGAATTAAACAGATTCCAAAGAGATATCGGCGGGTAGACTGATTGAAAGAGATCCACGAGTAGCCTTTTTGGAAAAATTGATTATTGTCAAACCGTTCACCATGTTAGTTTTAGGATCTCGTCTCACCACAACCTCGTCCCTTTCTTCATCAGATACATCTAATTTTGACGGTTTACCTTTTGAAACATACAATATATCCGCCTCTTTGTCGTAAAAGAGGTTTAAAATATTTTTACTGCTCATATTTTCTACCTACCAATCTCTTTGTAAGATAAGCTGTAAGTATAAACCACCGCTCATTGATTTTAACAGTAACTCTTAAATATCTCCCAGCCTCAATACTATCAAAAGCCTTGTGAAACAGCAAGACCGATTTGTCTGAGCTGCTTATTCGTATCTCACTAGGATTAAGTAAAACTTCCTTAAATTTACCTACATACTCTTCGATTTCTGGGTGATAATCCAGAATATGTTTAAGTCTTTCGTTCGTTAGCTCAATTTCTTTATCAAGTTTAGATTTGTACCTTTCCATTAAGGTTAGATTATCCAACATCTGTAGGGAAAATTATAGTCAGGTCGAAAATTGAATTATTAGCTTAAATATAGACCTTGTATAGGTTTCCTCTTTTATATAAAATTATTCTCATGAAATCTGATCTGCCGTACTTTGTCGCACTTGCCGCCGCGCCTGGTATAGGCCCTACCAAATTCAAAATTCTCCTAAAATTTGCAAAAACCGCCAAAGAAGTCTGGATAGAAAACGAAAGAAACCTCAAAAAAATCCTCGGTGAAAAAACAGCTACCAATTTCATAAAATATAGAGCAAAAACAGATCCAAAAGAGTATTTAGATAGGATATTGAGTAAAAATATCAGCCTCATGACAATTGAGGATAAAAATTACCCAAAACTCTTAAAAGAGATTCACGATCCGCCACCAGTACTATATGTGCGTGGAGAACTAACTTCGGTTCTTTTCAGAAAATCTATTGCGGTGGTGGGTACTAGAAAGATGACCAATTATGGTCGAGAAGTTACCGAAGTTTTAGTGAGAGATTTGGTTGTGGCCGGATTTACTGTAGTTTCCGGTCTTGCCTATGGTGTAGATTCTTTCGCTCATAGAGTTACCATTGGAAATAATGGAAAAACAATTGCTGTGCTTGGTGGAGGTGTAGATAAAGTTTATCCTAGCGAAAATGAAGCTCTTGCGAAGGAAATCGAGAGGGGAAATGGGGCGGTAATCTCCGAATTTCCAATTGGGATGGATAGTATGCCGGGTAATTTTCCGGCGAGGAATAGAATTATTAGCGGGCTTTCTCTTGGGGTTTTAGTCACCGAAGCTGGAGGTGCATCTGGATCCTTAATAACCGCTGGGCTTGCCGGCGAACAAGGGAGAGAAGTCTTTGCGGTTCCCGGGCCGATACATTCACAGTTTTCCCATGGACCCTCTGCCTTGATAAAACAAGGAGCAAAGTTAGTCACCAACGTGAACGATATTTTGGAAGAACTCAAAGTTTTAAGCGTCACGCATCAAGTGTCAAGAGAAGAAGTAAAGGGGGACAGTAAGGAGGAGCAAAAGATAATTGACCTAATTAAAGATAGACCAGCTCACATAGATGAAATCGCTCGTGAATCAAAACTTCCAGCCGCAAAAGTGGGATCATTGTTATCGATGATGGAGATAAAAGGAATGGTGAGATCACTTGGAACTGGAATTTATTCTCTAAGTCGTTGAGAGGATGCCAAGCGTAGATTACGATGAATCCACGCTGGGCTGATCTCCTCCTTGAAAGTCAGCGCACTTCCACAATGTTGTCTGGAATCCACATCACATAGATGTGAATTTTGACCTCGGGGTATCGTGAAGTAAGTGTTTCTCGGGCTTCTCTAAGGTGCAGTACGTGCATAAACGGGTCATAACCGGTGCCGTACTTTTGAGCAAATCCCGCGCACTCCGGCTCAACATGATCTAGAAGAAAGATTTCATTTACGCCGAGGTGGTTTACCGCCAAGTCTAGTCTGTCCAACTCTCTACCGATGTTCAAGGATGGACCGGGAAGGTGGTGAGGTGTACTAGTGCCACCATTCAATCCGTGTTCCTTGCGGAATTGAGCCAAGAGTTTTTGTATCCTTGGATCAATACAGCCTACTACCGCTGTTTGTGCGATATTAATAACTATTCTCTCCCCTCCCTTGTTCCAGAATCTCCTACTTCCGGGACTTGTTTTCGATGAGAAATTGTAGCAAGCAATCATGTGCTCGTCAAGTGGATTGTTAGCTATTTATGTTGACTTAAAGTCCAGTAATACCCAAACCCATAGATTTTATTGTGGTGAGCTTTTAGTCAACTATGTTGACGCAAAGCTCTAAGTATTTTTTAGTCAGTATACTTAGAGCTTTACAAAACTGCTAATATAAATTAAGTCATGCCAAAAACATTAGTAATTGTAGAATCTCCAACCAAAGCTAGAACGCTGAGCCGTTTTCTAGGAAGTGAATATAAAATAGAGGCTAGTATGGGGCACGTGCGGGATTTGCCAAAATCAAAACTTGGTGTAGATATAGATGCCGATTTTGAGCCTCAATACGTCATTCCAAAAGATAAAAGAAAAATAGTTGAAAACCTGAAGCATATTGCCAAAGACGTAGATGAAATAATACTCGCCACCGATTCAGATAGGGAAGGAGAAGCAATTGCCTGGCATGTCGAACAGCTTACCAGTGATAAATCAAAAAAGAAATTTAAACGTATTGTCTTCCACGAGATTACAAAAGACGCTTTGCTTGCGGCGATGAAAAACCCGCGAGAAATAGATCTAAAACGAGTCGATGCGCAAGTGGCCAGGAGAGTATTAGATAGACTTGTTGGCTACAAACTTTCCCCTATATTGTGGTTCAAAGTCAAAAAAGGATTATCGGCCGGTAGAGTACAATCTGTCACCGTGCGATTGATTGTCGAGAGAGAAAGAGAAATTCAACAATTCAAACCAGTGGAGTATTGGAGCTTGGAGGCACTGTTGAAAAAGCACGGAGGCGCCGAAAAAGAACAGTTTGAGTCAAGCCTTACTAAAAAAGATGATAAAAGAATTGAGATAACCAAGGAAAAGGAATCCAAAGTTGTTGTAAAAGATTTAGAGGCAAAAGATACCAAGTGGAAAGTTGAGAAAAATGAGCAAAAAGATGTAAAGAAACACCCATCACCACCATTTACTACTTCTACAATGACCCAAGCTGCTTCCAATACTTTTGGCTATACGGCAAAGAAGACTATGAAGCTAGCCCAAGATTTATACGAAGAAGGATTGATTACGTATCATCGTACAGATTCAGTAAATCTTGCCCCTATTGCTCTTAGCACATCCAGAAAATTCATCGAAAAAGAATTCGGGAAAAATTATCTACCAGAAAAATCTCGAGTATTTAAAACCAAATCCAAACTGGCTCAAGAGGCTCATGAAGCTATCAGGTCCACGAAAGTAGATTTAAAGAGCGATAAAATAAAAATAAATAGTAAGGATCACAAAAAATTGTATGATTTGATCTGGAAAAGATTTGTTGCATCGCAAATGGCTGAGGCAATTTATGATCAGATAGCTTTGGATATTTCTGCTAGCAAATATACATTTAGGGCGGCTGGTTCTATCATAAAATTTCCAGGGTATTTGAAAGTCTTTGGTCGGAATGAAGGGGATGTTACCGGAAATGAAGAGAATAAAGTCCCACCACTTCCAAAAGGAACAGATTTAGACCTGGTTAAGCTGATACCAACTCAGCATTTCACCGAGCCACCACCAAAATATACCGAAGCCTCTCTTATAAAAGCACTTGAAGAGCGGGGGATCGGCAGGCCGTCTACATACGCACCAATTATCTCCACAATTTTGGATAGAAATTATGTAGAACGCGAGGACCGAAAATTTCGCCCAACCCCACTGGGTGTGGCTACAAACGATTTCTTAGTGACTAATTTTCCAGACGAGCTGGATTACAATTTCACGGCCGAGATGGAAGATGGATTAGATGATATTGCAAAAGGGAAGAAGGAGTGGGTGCCCACCATTCGTGAATTTTATACCCCGTTCGCAGAACATTTAAAAAAAGTTGAGAAAGAAGCAAAAAGAGTAAAAATATTTGCGGAATTAACTGATGAAAAATGTCCAGACGGCCACCCTCTAGTTATTCGTTACGGGAGATTTGGTAAATTCCTTGCCTGTGAAAAATTCCCCGAGCATAAATTTACCAAATCTTTTGAAGAAAAAATTGATGCAAAATGTCCAGAATCTGGTGATGATGTAATTACCCGCCGCTCTAAGCGAGGAAGATTATTTTATGGTTGTTCTGGTTACCCGAAGTGTAAGTGGATGAGCTGGACAAACCCTCTGAAAGAAAAAGAGGACGCCGAAAAACCCCAAGAAACCACAGCTGAATAGTTTTTTCTAATTGATATTTTATTGGGTTGAGTATAGAATGTGTCTCGATATTCCTGACTTAAATATAGCTGGAAAGGAAAGAGGGATCTGTTGACAGGATATCTGGATCTCACACTAGACCCAAATGTAAATCCGAGGCGGATCAGAGGAGAGCTCAACAGTCTTAAGATCACTGGTGTGAAAGTCTTTGTGGAAGAAGATTCGCTAAACACTATTGGTCTTGAGGCAGAGACTCTTGATCTGCTAACAGAAGCCAAAAGAGCGGTTGAACTAATAATCGGGGTTTGGCTAGTGCTGCTTTATCTAGGAAAGGAAGCGTTGGCATCACTTCTTCACCCAGAATTGAGAGAGGGAACAATTGGGGCGTGATCTACCCACTTCACGCC
>JACZRW010000051.1 GCA_022574495.1 Patescibacteria group bacterium
GTGGGACGTAAGATTTGGTATTAAATATGGATAAAATATGGTATTTAAAACAATTGGATATTTTTAAGGAGCTTGGGCCAAAGGATATTTCGGAAATTGGCGTTATTGTTGATGAAAAAAATGTTTCAAAGAAGGAATTGTTACTGGAACCAGAGGATAAAGGTAAAGTTTATTTGATTAAACGTGGTCAAGTAAAACTTTACCAACTGACCCCCGAGGGCAAAAGAGTAATAAGTGATAATTTGGGACCCGGAAGTGTGTTTGGAAATTTTGGCGGTGATGGACAAGGACAAAATTTTGCTGAAGCGTCATCGGACACTTTTGTGTGTATAGCCAAAAGAGATACTTTTTTTGAAACTATTTCAAAAAAGCCAAAAGTTGCGGCAAAACTAATGACTATGCTTTTTGATCAGATTTCTCTGGATCGTGATTATATCACCGCTATGGCTAGTGGTAGTGTGTTGTCTAAATTGAAGTTTAAATTAGTTGAACTTGGTGGTAAGTACGGTGAGCAAAAAGGTAACAGAGTAAAGATAAAGGAAAGATTTACTCACGAGGAGATTGCCGATATGATTGGAGTATCCCGAGAGACAGTAACAAAACTGCTCGGAGCTCTTAAGAGAAAGGGAATTATTAAAGTCGAAGGTAAGAATATTATTTTTGATAAGGAAAAACTTGAAACTGCGTCCGTGTGAACTAGTTAACAGAAAAATTCTCCATTTTATAGTTAAATTTCCAATATCATGAAAAACGATCGACTGTTAATGTTTTATGAAGAAAAATGTGATCCATGTGTAGTGATGGAACCGATTGTAGATAAACTCGAAAAGGAATTGGGAGCAAAAATCGATCGTCTTGAAGTTTGGTATAATCAAAGTAACAGGAAACTTTTGGATAAATACGCTGGTTTTGCCACGGTTCCGTTTTTCTATAATGAAAAAACCGACCAAAAAATTTCTGGGGAAACCGATTACGAAACTTTAAAAAGTTGGGCCCGCCTTGATTCGCCGCAAGGCGAGACAAGCACTAAGGAAACATGATTGAAAATATAACAATTCCGGCGGCATTTATCGGAGGTTTGATTTCTTTCTTTTCACCTTGTGTGGTGGTATTGGTTCCCGCTTTTCTATCCAATCTTGCTGGGGTTTCACTAACTGAGGTTGAAAAAGACGAATCCCGCTACCGAAAAACCGTCTTATTAAACACCCTCCTTTTTATTGTTGGTTTCACAATTGTCTTCGTAATGCTTGGTGCCTTCTTTGGCGTAATATCTTCAGTGTTACCTATATCACAGACTTTTCTGCAAAGAGTTGGTGGAATATTGATAATTGTTTTTGGTCTTTTTACTTTAGGATTAATTAGAGTTCCTTTTTTGGAACATGAGAGAAGGTTTAATGTTTCGAACGTGCACCTCGGTATTAAAGGGTTGAGATCAGTACTAACAGGGGCCGCTTTCGGAATAGCATGGACGCCATGTGTCAGCTTTCTTCTTGCCGGAATCTTAACACTAGCAGCAGTTTCCGGGCAATCTGGTCAAGCAGCGTTTCTGCTTTTAATTTATTCAGCTGGTCTTATGCTACCATTCTTGGTGGTTGGTTTGTTCACTAGACAAGCGGCTAGTTTTTTGCGAGAACACGCAAATTTTGTTCGATACACGAATTATGTGGCCGGAGTAGTTTTAATAATCTTAGGGATTTTAATTTTTACTGATAACTTTGTAGCTTTGGTTGGGAGGTTATTTAGCCTGTCACCAATTAAGCTTTAAGGGAGGTAATATGAGAAATGTAGTCATTTTGGTCATTATTGTAATTTTAATTGTTGGAGCAGTATTTTTACTCAGTCAGTCTAAAGAAGAATCAAGAACGGTTACAACCGAATCTGGAGATCAAGTAACTACCGGAGCAGTTGGTGACACTAAGGCCGAGGAGGGAAAACCTGCACCGGGGTTTACACTTGAAGATATTGAAGGTAACGTGGTCAGTCTGTCAGATTTCAAAGGAAAACCAGTATTTATCGACTTTTGGACAAAATGGTGTCCTTTCTGCACTGAAGAGATGCCTGAAATAGAAAAGATTCATCAAGAGTTTGGTCCGCCAACTGGTGGGGATCTTGTAGTATTGGGTATTCACCGAACCAACACAGAGTCAGCTTCCACCGGGAAGGATTTTGCAAAAAATGATGCCAAAGTTACCTACATTATTTTGCAAGATAAAACAGACGAAGTTTACAAAGCTTATACACCAGGTTTTGCCGGTATGCCTGTAGCGGCCTGGATTGATAAGGGTGGAATAATTATAAAACTAAAAATTGGTCCAAAGACAGAGGGAGAAATGCGAGAGAATGTTGAGGTAATTCTTTAAACCTTTCGCGAAAGCTCAAGTCGAGTTCCAAACTGACAAATCCCCGCCTTGCTCTGTCTCGAGACGAGGCGGGCGGCGGTCAGGCAAATGTTAAATTATAGATCAAAAGTCAGTAATTTCATAAAGAACCACAGGAACAATTTAATTTTATTTGTGGTTGTTGTAGTTGTTTTAGTTGGATTTGCTTGGGTTCGGCTTGGTGGCGATAAGATCCCAACCCCAGCCGATGTTGCCAATGTTGCTAAAGAAAGTATCGAAAACACAAAAAATTTAGCAGGTTCTATTTTAGGAGGTGAATTTAATATTAACGAAGAAAAATTTTCAGTAGACCCATCAAAACTTGTGGGGGGAGGACCGCCAAAAGACGGAATTCCTTCTATTGATTCCCCAAAATTTGACTCGGCTCAGAAAGCTTGGGACTGGATGAAGAGCGATGATATAGTTTTTGGGATTACTCACAAAGGTGAAGCTAGAGCTTATCCGCAAAGGATTATGGTTTATCATGAAATTGTGAATGATACAATCCAGGGAGATCCGATTTTAATAACGTACTGCCCTCTTTGTCAGACAGCGATTGCATTTGAAAGAAAGATAGATGGGGTTCCGGTAGAATTTGGGATATCAGGTAAACTTTATAATTCAAATCTTGTGATGTACAGCCGTACTAACGATAAAATCTCCACAGAAAGTCTTTGGACACAAGTTGGAGGGGAAGCAATTGTTGGTGATTTCACCGGCAAAAAACTAAAAAGGGTGATACTTGATGTGGTTAAATGGAAAGATTGGGTGGATAAACACCCGAATACTAAAGTTCTATCACAAGATACTGGATATGTAAGAGACTACAGCGATGATCCTTATGAAGGTTATTACACCAGTAAGGGAGTGTTCGGTTCTCTAGAAAATGAAGATGATAGGCTTTTTGAAAAGGCAATTGTTTTTGGAATTGAAATTGGGGATAAAACTAAAGCTTATCCTGAAGAAGAATTAAAGAAAAATCCAAACTTTACTGATGAATTCGCTGGGAAAAAACTCCAAATTACAAGAGGCAGTGATGGATCTGTCCGTATAAAAAATCTTACTGATGGTGGTGAGATAATCCCCTCAATTGGTTTTTGGTTCTCCTGGGCTGCCTTTCACCCGGATACAGAACTTTATTCTGCAAGTTAGATTGTTGCGTTTAACCCAAATCTCGACTATATTTAAAATAGCACTCTCCGTAACCAAATTCACTCATTAATTACTCAGTTAAATTGGGTACTCTCGAGTGCTGCGGCCACATTGTGGACTAAAGGAGTAATTATGCTTAAAGTTGCAATAAAGAGGATGATCAATTCATTTTGTTTACAACCAGTTAAAGGAGTTAAATTATGTTAAAGGTGGCTATAAATGGTTTTGGTAGGATTGGAAGATCTGCTTTTAAAGTTGCCCTTGATCATCACAAAAATGCAGTAGACGTAGTTGGGATAAATGATCTTACCGACGCTAAGACTCTTGCTCATCTTCTCAAATACGATACGGCGTATGGAATTTATGATAAAGAAGTCACTTCTAGTGGAAACAACGTAATTGTGGATGGTAAAAAATACCCTATTTACGCTGAGAAAGATCCGGCCAATCTCCCATGGAGAGAATTGGGGGTGGATGTAGTTATAGAATCCACCGGAAGATTTGCTACAAAGGAAGGTAGCATGGGTCATATTAAAGCTGGGGCACACCGAGTCATAATATCTGCTCCGGCAAAAGGCGGAGATGTCGGTACGTATCTTATTGGTGTAAATGCCCAAGATGATAAAGGGCAAGAGCAGATAATAAATAATGCTTCCTGTACTACCAATTGTATAGCCCCAGTGGCTGCAATAATGCACGCAAAATTTGGAATATTGAAGGCGATGATGACCACCATTCATAGTTATACCGCCGATCAAAATATTCAAGATGGTCCTCATAAAGATTTACGAAGGGCTAGAGCAGCCGCGGAAAACATTATTCCTACTTCCACTGGTGCGGCACTTGCAACCACAGAAGCAATACCAGAACTAAAAGGGCTTTTTGATGGAACAGCGATTCGCGTGCCAACACTCGTAGGATCTATTTCTGATTTCACCTTTCTCCTGAAGAA
This sequence comes from Patescibacteria group bacterium, assembly GCA_022574495.1. Taxonomy (GTDB): domain Bacteria; phylum Patescibacteriota; class Microgenomatia; order Woykebacterales; family RBG-16-39-9b; genus JACZRW01. The sequence goes on from JACZRW010000051.1 coordinate 4,483, forward strand.
AAAAACAAGTGTAGAAGAAGTAAATAATTCTATGAAAGAAGCTACTAAAAACCCAATGTATAAGGATATTGTAGCAACAACGGAAGAACCACTTGTTTCTTCTGATATTGTTGGTCGTACTGAAAGTGCGATTGTCGATCTTTCTCTGACCCAAGTTGTGGATGGAGATATGGTGAAAGTATTTGCCTGGTATGATAATGAGATGGGGTATTCCCACCGGTTGATAGAGCAAGTAATTCGTGCAGGTAAACAAATTAAAAGATAGACACTTATGAAGATTTATCTAGCTTCTGATCATGCTGGATTTGAATTAAAGGAAAAAATTGAGGAATTTTTGAAGTCAAAAGGTTACGATGTTGAGGATGTTGGTCCGGATAGCTTTGATAAAGATGATGACTACCCAGATTTTATCTACCCAGCTGCGAAAAAAGTTTCAGAAAGTCCTGATTCAAAGGGAATAATATTTGGGAAAAGCGGTCAGGGAGAAGCGGTAGTTGCTAATAAAGTGAGTGGTATTCGGGCAATGGTCTACTATGGTGGTGATGACGAAATAATCAAACTTTCTCGTAGGCATAACGATTCAAACGTACTTTCAATAGGGGCGGGATTTGTTTCAGATGAGGAAGCCCTGAAGGCAGTTGATGTGTGGTTAAATACAGAATTTTCTGGTGAAGGAAGACATATTAGAAGGATAGAAAAGATAAAAAAACTGGAGGTAAATTAGTTTGATAGATATTATCCCGGCAATTCTAAGCCCAACTCGTGATGATTTTCACAGACGATTCAAGGCAGTAGAGCCTTATACTGAGTGGATACAGATAGA
>JACZRW010000052.1 GCA_022574495.1 Patescibacteria group bacterium
AACAATAACTCTATCTACCATTATAGACTCAACATTTTCATTTTTAATTTCATTTAAAACATCAGAGATAGGCTTATCTTCCCCAGAACTAGTGGGTTGCATAAAGCCAAATATCAATAAAGATGCAGCGGCAATGAGAATAATGTAAAAGGTTATACTTCTAAAAAATCCTTTTTTTGGTTTTTTTAATTTTGGTGCTTCAGGCATAGAAAAGAGAGTATACCAACATGGAACCTAATATTCAATGTGAAATATAGTACTTTTTAAACCAAGAGATACTAGTCATATGATAGTAAAGAGTTGGTATTGGTTACTAAGAAAGATAACTAGAATTGATGTAAACAATATCAATAGTATTATTGAAGAAACTATAGAAAATAGTCCGTATTTAATTCCCCTTTTAATACCAAAATATACTGCCGGTCCAAAAATCAAACTTATAGATATCACCAGAAGTATCAGTAAAATTAAAATAACCAAAAACGTAGATAAAGTCCCTAAATAATAAGACGATTGCCTTTCAAGAAACCAAAGGGTTCCAAAGGTAGTTACTATCAAGGTAATAGAGGCAGCCGCACTGGTCACTACTACTTGAAATATAGGATGATGAGTCGATAAAGTGATTTTTAGATTTTTACCCTTCCACTTATACAAAGAGATGATTAGTAATAGCAAGAGTGCACCGACAATAATAATTTTTATAGCATCCTGTAAATATAATAACCAGAAAGAACTTGAATAAACTCCATTGACTCTAAAATTTTCCCCTGGATCTAAACTTTGAGTAGTTTTCACATACCCAGACTGTTCAGGAATTCTCGAGCTAAATTCGGCTAAACCAATATCGGTAGACCCAGAGTAGGCTGTTTGGGATGCTGCTGGAAAATTATTTGTGTAATTTGTCCGTGCACCACCTCCCTTAATACTAAACCCCTCTTGGACACTAATAGCAACACGGATATTATCAACATCGTAGTTACTCTTAATTGTTTCAAACCCAAAATTGTAAATCCCTAATGCATTCTTCACATATCCTGTAACCTTATAATTAAGAATAACCGTGGTAGACCCTTGTGGTTCAATCGGTCTTCCTAAAATTACTGTTAGTTTATGGCTATCATTTGTTTTTTGTATACTTGGTTGTAGGGTGTAATAATTAGGTGAGAGGTAGCTATTATTGTACGAGGTACATATTGGCGACGACGAGATAGAATAATCGTAATTTGAACAATTTCTTCCGCTAACTTCTTGAAGTGAATTTATAAGACGTAGATTTTCACCTGGGATTTCTAAATTTATTACACTCCTACTTGAAGCAGAACGATTAGGAACGGTAAGTTTAGCAACAACCGCCGCTTCACCTTCCCCATCAAAAACCACATTATAAAATTGATCGCTGGTTTGGTTTCCACTAGTTGTTGTTGAAGGAAAAGAACCTTGAACTGGATTCGAAGAAAGAAAGAGAAGACTAAGAGTAAGAAAACTGAGCAGAAGCTTATTTCTCATTAATTAAATATTATCAAACGGCCCGTTTGATGTAAAGTCAGATCAAATTCATCACCATTTTGACTTTTTTGAGAGTTTCAGAGGCCTCATTTCTTGCTTTTTTTGTGCCTTCTTCGAGGATTTTTTCTACTAATCCTTCTTCTTTTTCTAGCTGGGCTCTATTTTTTCGAAATGGGTCTAAGAATTCATTCAATATTTTAATTAAGAATTTTTTAACCTCAACATCTCCTACCTCCCCCTTCTTATATTTCTCCTTGTAACTTGTTACTAGTGACTTGTCACTATCCGACGCGAATGCGTCGAGATAGATAAATACCGGGTTTCCTTCCACATTCCCTGGATCGGTAGGATGGATCCTCTTTGGATCAGTGTACATTTTCATTACCTTTTGTTCAACGGTCCTAGTATCGTCTGAAAGGAAAATTGCATTATTTAAGCTTTTACTCATCTTGGCTTTTCCATCTATCCCAGGTAATACTCCTATATCTTTTGGTATCAAAGATTCTGGTATTTCAAAAACCTTTTCATAAGTAGCGTTAAATTTCTCGGCAATTTCTCTAGTTAATTCTATGTGGCTGGCTTGATCCTTTCCTACCGGAACAAGATTTGCATTTACCATTAAGATATCGGCTGCTTGCAAAATTGGGTAAGAAAGGAGTCCTAAAGATGGTTTATCAATCTTTAAATCACGAAGAATATCTTTGAGGGTTGGGATACGTTCGATCCTAGATTTGGAGACGAACATAGAAAGGATAACGGCCAACTCTTGGTCTTCTGGAATCCCACTTTGAACACAAAAAGTGACTTTTTCATGATCAATCCCAACCGATAATTGATCTAAAACTAAATCTTTTATATTTTGCTTTATCTCTGAAGTATCAGTATTTGTGGTTAATGCGTGTAAATCGGCCACGAGAAGAAAAACTTCAAATTTATCTTGAAGTTCTATTCGATTTTTTAGTGAGCCCACATAATGTCCAAGGTGCAACTTTCCTGTGGGTCTGTCTCCAGTTAATATTCTCTTCATAGTAATTTTCCTGCTTGCCCCTTACAAACGCTCCCCGATGCAACATCGGGGTAAGTTTTGTTTGGGGTTGGCCTATCACCTGTTAAAATTCTTTTTATAATTTGAGTCCTCGAGAATTAAACCGCGCTTCAGCGAATTATATTCAAAAACAGTTTATCACATACGCTAGAATGTGGCCGAGGGGGCGATGAGAGAACCACTCCGGAACCCAAATCACCCCCTCGTATCTCACTGGAATTACATTAGGGCCACGGTTCTTCATCCAGGTGCCAGCCATGGTTCCACTCTTTCGAGCAATCATTGCAGCGCTCGATCTTAATCCGGGATAAGTGGCCGACAGTCCTAAGGAATTTGATAGTACTCTCATGATTGCAGGGGGTACCATCCGGCCAAATCTCATTTCGATTAGCGTTAGTAGTTCCCCCACTTAAGTCAACCTTGTCTCCCATCCAACCCAATGTTTATCCCTCCTTTTGTATCATTACTTATCTAGAGTGCTCGTACCGGTTCAGCTTACCTCCTCGGTTGTATACCCACATTCACAACACAAGTGGAGGTATCTAGTCTGAGTACCACCCCATCCTGTGTGTGAAGACTTGACTATAGTATGTATCTTCCCGTTCTTACTGCACCCCAGTTCATGGTACAGTTTGCCCCGATCAACTGAGTAGTTTTTTAGCTCTGACCCAGCCAACTAATCCCTCCTTTCATAGGACAAGTATAGATGTGTACCGGTTTCCCACAATTTGCACAAGTCCCATAATCCTACGTTTCTGTCCTAAGTACAGTACGTGGATTTCCGTCCTGCGCAAACACAAGGTCGTGGGTTTGTGAGCTCACTTGGCCGATTATTTCAGCCTCTTCTTGCTCTGGTCCCCAGCTTCTTTCAGCCAAGTCTTCTTGGATCTGCTCTCTAGTTGATATTTGAAGACCAATTCCGCTCTCAGCTATCTTACGAAGACTGTACTGGGCCCTCAATACCAGCTCAAGACAATCTTTACAGCCGTAGATGTGTTTCTCCAGCTCTCTCTCAACTGGAATAGCACCACCATACTCTCTTTTAAGTTCTTCCCGCCTTTCGCCACTTTGTCGAACCAGCTCCCTATAAATGTTGCACCAATCCCAAAATGGGATATCGACTTTGACCTCAGGAAATACTCTTCGACCTTTCACAACCTTTTCCTTTCTCCACTAAAAAACCCGCCATTTGGCGAGTTCTGTAGTATTTTCGTTTATTGTCTAACTAGCTAAAACCAAGGCACCACAAAACCCACCAATTTAGTCGGTTTTCTTGTGATACCAGTTGTGCCTGCCCACCGAAGCTTCGGCGAAGGAGGGGTTTCTGCTAGTAAACATACAAATGAAATTTATAATAAAGTCAGTTTTTTGTCAAGTCTAGTATTTTAGTCAAATAAGGGTTCTTACCCAAATCAGAAGTTTTTTGGCAAAATAGTACAATCCCTTTTTCGCTTTTTTTCGTACTTAAATGCTATCGAAAATTACGTAGATAGGTCAAATTTAATTGAGATTTAAGCTTTTTCTTCTGATCGACACTCAGTTCGTTAGATATCTTAAGAGCAATTTTTTCTGTAATTATTCCTCGATTAGCTAACTTAGACGTCATTTTAATTATTACCTTAACCTGATCAATATCTAAGTTATCAGTTAGGTAGCTACTAAATTTTTTAGCAAGCGGAGTCTGTATCCTATTACGACGAAACTTCAGGTGATCGAGAATTTCTTGGATCACCTCATCGTTAATATCTTCATTATGTATTTTTTGAAGATTAGTAAGTTTCCATGTGTGGCGAATTATTCCTAAAATACCAGTTTTTTCTAAAACGTCAGCGTCATGGACTATTTTTGCTTCCATGGTTTTTGGTTTGACCGTTCCTTCATGTGAAGCTACACATTCAGCAATCTCCTCAAGTTTTGACTTAGAAAGATCAAATTGCCGCAGCACTTTCCTAGCAATTAACTTATTTCTATTGTAATCGTAATCGTCACCAGATGCTAAAGGCACATCATGAAGTAAGGCGCCAGCCTCTACAATTAGTAAATTAGCACTTGTCTTCTTTGCCAAAAATTTTGCTATATTTGCAGTCCTCAACAAGTGTTGGTTTCCTTTAGATTTACCACTAAAAGAATTATCCCAATCTTCCTTTAATGCAACTTGTTTAATTTTAGATAAGGTTTTTTGATTTAACATATAAACAAAAATTTATTTTAAAAATATTAAAATGGTTCTGACTGCGGCATTGTTTTCACAACACCGCAGTCAGTCTAGCTCCTTTCGTTTTAGCGGCTAATCAGCTCGATCCCAAATGTCCTACAATTATTGGCCAAGTGGGACGACGGCAATACGGTCTGCGTCGTACTGATGGACGAAATCCGATTACCGTACACCGCGATGATAGCAATGAGTTCTCCTTGGAACGAATTGAGGTTTATTATTTCCCCTAGTTCCAGACTCACTAAGCCGTAGGGATGGTTCTCTAGGAATACCTGTAGCCGGGGGAGTTCTCGCAGAGACCCTATCTTCAGATGGTGTTCTGGCTTTCCCTCCTTTCTAATCATATCCCTTGGTGGTGAAATCAGGTTCATTTGAAGAACCTCTACACCACCAGGAACCCTGACCCACTCGATCTGCACACGACCGAAAGTAGCTTCTAATTCCTTGATAATTTCCA
>JACZRW010000012.1 GCA_022574495.1 Patescibacteria group bacterium
GCTCTTTAAAAAGGGTTAAGAAATTAATTAAGCAAGGTAAGATATCAGCTGAATCTCCAACTAATGAATATGCAGAGCTAGGTACTGCAGCTCATACACTCGGCGAGAAATGTTTTCAAACTGGATGTGATCCATTTGACTATTTTGGATCTAAGATAAAAAATCCTTCAGGTGATACATTCATTGTTGATGAAGATATGATTAATGCAGTAACTGTTTATACTGATTATTGTAGACGCTTAGTTAAAAAGTATAAAAGGTCCAAGTGGTACGCTGAATTAAAAACTGATTTATCTTTTTTATTTAAAGAGATTAAGTTAGTGAGCGTTGGCGGTACAGGTGATTTTGTTTTAATTCATGAGCGTCGAGGTATATTGATTGTAATTGATTATAAGCATGGACGTGGAGTTGCAGTTGAAATTGAGGGTAATACTCAGGTAAAAATGTATGCAGTAGGTGCGAAGTATAAATTTAATTTTAAAATTAAAAAAGTTATACTTGCTATAGTCCAACCTCGTTGTAATCATATTGATGGACCAATAAGGGAAGAAGAGTTAACAGGTGATGAGCTTACTGAGTGGGAAAGACAAACTCTTATCCCTGCAGTCCAAGTTGCTTATGGGAAAAATCCACCTATACGGCCAGGTGAGAAACAATGTACTTGGTGTAGAGCTAAGGAACATTGCAAAGAGTATGCTGAGTATAATTTAAAAGGGATAGGCCAAGATTTTAAAGCTTTAATTAAAAACAAACCATTAACGTTTGATGATCCTGAATTTCTTACTCATGAACAAGCTGAAGCCATACTTAACAAAGGACCTGATATAATTAGATGGATCAATAACATAATTGCATACTGTAATAAAGTAGCTCCATCTGGAATTGAATTCAAGGGTCATAAACTCATAGAATCTAAAAGCAATAGAAAATATATAAGTGAAAGGAAAGTTTTACGTAAACTAAAACGAAACAGTATAAGAGATATATATGAAGAAAGAAAGCTAAAATCACCAGCGCAATTAGAGAAACACATTAAGGCTACTGTAGATTTTAATACAGCTCAAATAAAGGAACTTATGGATAGTATTACTATTAGAGAATTTACAGGTAGCAAATTAGTATCAATAAAAGATGGCCGAGATGAATTTAACTCAGCAGAAACAGATTTCAAAGACAAAATTGAAAGGACTAGAAGAAATGACAAAACAAAATCCAGCAAAAGTAATAACAGGTAAATGCAGATCAACGTTTATGTTTACAGAAGAACTTAGACCCGATGAAAAATATCCAGATAGGGCTCATCGCTGCAGTACAGGTATACTTATCTCTAAGAAAGATAAGAACACAATTAAAGCAATTGAAAAAGCAATTAAGGCTGCAGCTATTAAAAAATTTGGTGCTGATATAAAAGTCAAAAGTCGTAAGTTTGACTACCCTTTGCATGATGGGGATGAGGCTTTAGAGGATGGCGATAGAGATGGAGAAGAATATAAAAACCATTATTATTTAAATGCAAAAGCTTATAAAATCCCTGGACTTGTAGATACAGATGCTCAAAAAGTACCATTTGATGAGCGTGAAGAATACATTAATTCAGGAAACTATTATTATTTTTCAATTGTATTTAAGGGCTTTGACGTTGATGGGAATAAAGGAGTACGTGTTGAAATAAATAACATGATGTTTATAAAAGAAGGTGAATCATTAGATGGTAGAGCCTCTGCTGAAGATGATTTCTCCAGCTATGGTGGAGGTGATGATGATGATGAGGATGACGAAGAAGAAAAAACTTCTAGACGATCAAAAAGAAAGGGGAAAAGATCACGCCGTTAAGTTTAGAAAAAAAGAATACCCCATTGTATTAGTCTTAATTTATTTAATCATTATAATATATTTTGGAGGAAGACTGTGGAGATCTATATCATTTTAGCATTATACCTACTAGGTTTAGTGGATGCTTATATAGTATATAAAGATAGTTTTAATTTAAATGGTATTGATATAGATGACTTCGGAGGGATTAGTGAAGAAACTATATCTTGTATTTGGACAGCTTTATTAATACTTGCTATTGCATTTTGGCCTGCAGTTAACATTGTAACCATTTGTAAGTTTCTATGGAGGAAGTATAAATGACTAAAGATGATTTATATTATATTATTTTGCTTTGTGTTTTTTGCTTTCTTTATTTTTATTTTTCTTAAGGATAAAATATGCCAAACCATGACTTAGTAGAAATATGTTGCATCATTAAACATAGAACTGACGAAGCTATACTAATAGGTGATGGTGTTCCAAATGAAGACCATATATGGATACCGACATCACAAATAGAAAGTATCGAAGGTCTTGATGAACCAACTCAAACAATTCTAATACCGGAATGGTTAGCATATGAAAAAGGACTTATTTAAAGAGTCTGTTATCAAATTTGTAAGGGGGTTAACATACCCCCTTCATTTTATTGATATAGATTTCGAAACTCGAAGTGCTGCAAAAATTAAAGATGTAGGTGCTTGGAAATATTCTGAACATGAAACTACCGAACTTCTTATTATGAGAGGATCAATAGATGGTGGGCCAACAAAAAGATGGCTTATAGGCGATCCTCCTCCTAAGAAATTATTCAGATTATTAAAAGAAGGATATATTGTTAGAGCACATAACAGTATGTTTGAATATTCGATATGGAATAATGTTTGTGTACCTAAATTAGGATGGCCTAAACTTTCCATATGTAAATTCTATTGTACACAAGCAATAGGATGCGCAATGAATTTTCAACCTGCTCTCGAAGATATGGGTGAGCAGATGCATTTACCGATCACTAAGGATAAAGAAGGTAAAGCACTAATAGGATTCTTTTCAATCCCCAGTAACAAGCGTGATCAAATGTGGAATGAACCAAAAGATAATTGGGATAGATTCTTACGCTTTGATGAATATTGTGATATAGATGTTAAGACTCAACAAGGCATAGCAGAATTTGCATTGCCTCTTAAGAAGTTTGAACATCAGATATTTCTGCTTACTGAAAAAATGAATCAAAGGGGATTACCAATTGATATACCAATGGTGACTGGTGCTATTGATTTGATAGAAAAATTTATTAAGGAAGCAGACAAACGGGCTCGTAAAATTACGAAGAAAGAAGTTATAACATTAAGCCAACGCGATAAAGTTAAAAATTGGTTATGTACTAATGGTTGTCCTATGCCTGATATGCAGAAGATGACAATAGAACGAACTCTTAAAAAGAAAGGTATACCAAATAGATGTAGAGAAATATTAAGACTACGTTATCTTGCATCTAAAACTTCTACTGCAAAATATTACAAAGCTTTAGAGATGACTGATAAAAAAGGTAGATGTCACGATTTCATTAAGTACCATATTGCAAGTACGGGTAGGTGGGGGGGTAGAGGCCTTCAAATTCACAACTTTGTTAGACCCGAAATAGAATTAAACAAATGGGCAGATTATGACTATATGGCTGAACTCATCACTAACAGAGAACAAGGGCTGATAGAGATATTGTATGGCGATGTAATGAATACACTCGCATCAGCAGCTAGATCAATGATCAAAGCACCTGAAGGTAAAAAATTTATTGCAGCGGATTATGCACAGATAGAAGCAAGGATTGCATTTTGGTTCGCTGGAGAAACTAAAGCTTTACTCATGTTTAAAAGAGGTATTGATATCTATTGTGATATGGCCAGTGATGTATTTGGTAGGAAGATAACTAAGGCTGATGAGTATGAAAGGTTCATCGGTAAACAGTGTATTTTGGGTCTCGGTTTTCAGATGGGAGCACCTAAATTTAAATCTTCTTTGTACGATAATTTTGACACTGTAGTCGATCTTAATTTCGCTAAGTCTGCTGTTTCTCTTTATCGTAAAAAGTGGTACAAAGTTCCTGCTCTATGGAAGGAATCAAACAAGTCCGCTATCAATGCTGTTAATAATCCTGGTACTTACTTTGATTGTGCAAATGGCAAGATAAAATTTTTCTATGATGAAGATATAGATTTTCTTTTATGTAAGTTACCTTCTGGTAGATGCCTATATTATTTTGAACCTGAGGTTCACAGCAGCTCATCACCTTGGAATGAAGAACAACTTGTACCAAAGCTTACTTTTATGGGATATGATGCTGATAAAAGAAAATGGGTAAGACAACATACATATGGTGGTAGGCTAGTGGAGAACTATACCCAAGCTGCTGCTAGGGATATTATGTGTTATGGAATGTTAACTGCAGAACAGGCAGGTTATTATCAACTGTTTACAGTTCATGATGAATCAGTAAGTGAAGTAGATAAAGACTTTGGAAGTGTAAAAAAATATGAAGAACTTTTATGTAAGCTACCCAAATGGGCAGAAGAAATTCCTATCGTAGCTGAAGGTTGGGAAGGAATTAGATATCGTAAATAAATTAGGAGAAACAAATGATTAGTTACTTAGATATACTAGAACACGTTTATAAATTTGGTGATGATGTAAAAGGAAGAAATGGAGTTACCCGTAAAGTGTTTGGTCAAACATATACACACAACATGAATGAAGGGTTTCCTTTATTAACAACTAAGAGGATGGCCTTTCAACAATGCCTTGCTGAGTTCTTATGCTTCATTAGGGGTTACGATACTCTAAAAGATTTCCACTCTTTAGGTTGTACTATTTGGGATGCTAATGCTAATGCTCCAAGTTGGAAACCTAAACACAAAGGATGGCTTGGTAATATTTATGGAGTTCAATGGAGAAGCTTTACAGTTATACCAGGTGATCCTGATTTTAATGTAGACCAATTAACTTTGCTTGTAAAAAATATTAAAAAAGATCCTTATAGTAGAAGGCATTTAATAACAGCTTGGAACCCAGCCGAATTAGATCAGATGTGTTTACCCCCATGTCATACTGAATTTCAAGTTTGCATATCTCAAGATGGCAAACTTAACTTAAGGTTTAGCATGCGCTCTGTTGATTTATTTTTGGGTTTACCCTTCAACATTTGTTCTTATGGTTTAATGATGCTTATGTTATGTCATAAAACAGGATATAAACCAGGTATACTACTTGGATTTTTAACAGATGCCCATATTTATAAAACTCATTTTGAACAAGTAGAAGAGCAACTACGTAGGATTCCTTTCGGTTTACCTGAATTATCTATTGATCCTGAATTACCTGAAGATTGTAAATTTGAAGACTACGAAAAGAAACATTTCCCAATCACAAACTATTTCTCTCATCCATCCATTGAAGCTGAAATGAGTGTGTGAGAGAAGTTAAACATATAGAACAACCCTTTGTAGATTGGGTTAGGGACGATTGGCCACTTCCAGCAGTAGCACTTAAGTTAGTGTTATTTGCAGGGAGTGGATTTCCTGATAGGACTATATTGGGTAGTGGTAAAATTTTCTTTATAGAATTTAAAAAATCAGGTAGGGTTTTAGATCCTGCTCAAACAAAATGGAAAAAGATTTTACAACGCTTAGGGTTCAAAGTTTATGTCTGCACATCAACAGCGCAAGCCATCCGCATCTTCAAAACAGTTATGGAAAGCTCATAAGTATCAACTTAGGTGTATAGCGCGTGGTATTTCTCAAAAATTCTTAGCTTATTTTCTCGACCCTGGCTTGGGTAAAACTACTATTATTCTAATGCTTTATAAAATATTAAAACGTTGCGGACTTGTTAAAGGTTTACTTGTAATTGCACCATTGCGTCCTTGCTACATGGTATGGCCAAAAGAAGTTAAGAAGTGGTCCAACTTTAGTTGGATAAAGATTTGTGTACTTCATAACGAGTGGAAAATTAAAAAAGAGATAGCAATAAAACAAGACTATGATATTTATGTCATCAATCCAGAAGGTTTGAAATGGTTATTAACTCAGCTTAAAGGTAAGCGTAAATGGCCTTTTGATATGTTGGTAATTGATGAGTCTACCAAGTTTAAGAATACAAGTACTGATAGATTTAAATTACTAAGAAAAATTATTCCTAAATTTAAGCGTAGGTATATTCTTACGGGCACACCTATGCCTAATAACATTATGAACCTGTTAGGTCAGATGTATATTGTAGATATGGGTAAAAGTCTTGGCACCACTAAATCAGGTTTTCAAAATAAGTACTTAATACAATATGGTAAACCTGAATGGCGACAATGGAAGCCTGCATCAGAAAAACATGAACATGAAATTTATAAAAGAATTGCACCTCATTGTATCAGGATGAAAGGGAGTGATTATCTTGACCTTCCTAAAAGAATCTATAACATAATACCCGTTAAATTACCCAAAAAAGCTATGAGGCATTACAACGAAATAGAGCAGCAATTATTTACTGAAATAGAAAATTATGGCATCAATGCAGAGACAGCTTCATCGGTTAGAATTAAGTGCCTACAGATAGCAAGTGGTAGAGTCTATGAAGATCAAGATCCATTAATGAAACAACTTCCTTCTGAGAAAAGGAAGATCATTCATGTACACAATGCAAAGATTGAAGCTCTGCAGGATCTGATTGAAGAGTTAGATGGCAAACCACTACTAACAGGCTATAGGTTTTACCATGATATGCTGGCATTAAAAAAGAATTTCAAAGATCTAAAGGTTATGGGTAAAGGAACCTCCATGAAGCAATGCATGGCTCTTGAGGAACAGTGGAATAAGGGCAAGATAAGCCATATGGCCTCATACCCCGGCACCAGCGCCCTTGGTTTGAACTTGCAACAAGTGGGCAACAACGTCTGCTACTTCAGCCTGGTAGACGATCTGGAGGCTTTTGACCAGTACATTAAGCGAATTGAGCGACAAGGCAATAAACACAGTCGCGTATTTGTTCATTTACTGTTGGCAGTTGACACTTTAGACTATATTTTGTACAAGCAACTCCAGAATAAGGACTTCAAACAATCTACGTTTCTTAAATATATAAAGGTCTATGCTAAAAATAAAGGTATACCTACTTATTAAATCGTGTATACTTACTTTATTGAATCAGGCAAACAACGGAACAAACGAAAATGAAAAACATAGAGTCGGCACAAATCGAAATGGCAGGCATGACAGCAAAAAAAACTTGCAGCGAAGTTAACATATAACTGGGGATTACAAAATGGTCACATTAACGCACAACATTCGTATAGGCAAAAATGCTATATTTCAAATGATATGCAAAGCACGAACTGAAGATACAAATTTGAGCAAGGTTGATATGGACTCCCTGATTAACTATTTCGCGCCACCAATACCCAAAAAACCAAAGGTAAAAGAGCAATGGGTCGCACTAGCCGTTGGTAAAAAAGATAAGCGCTCGGTTCTCAATTTTTTACACGTAAGCAATGGTAAATTATGGGCGACGGACGACCACAGAATGCATTGGTGTGATACTGATTTAGCGGACGGTTTTTATTGTCCTAAAACCTTATTCGCCGTCGATAATGAGCCAGGACCCTATCCCGAGGTCACAAGAGTCATTCCTCAGAAATTCGAAACAGATAGCGCTACACTAACGAGAGACGATTGGTCTATCGAGTTAAATGGCAAAGTAAGGCGCGCTCTCCTTAATGATCATCCACAATATGTATTTCAAGAATGCCTTTTATTGGATGCTCTAAGCGCTGGCGACGTAAAGTACCAACTAGTGGAAGGGGGGATGATGAAAGGTGAAAGTGTTCATGGTGAATTTGTTATCATGGGCTTGTCCGAAAAGTACTAAGGGGGGAGAGCATATAATCAATATAGTAGATTTTAAGGGCGCGTCTATAGAGCTAGTACAAGTCAAAGCAGACAACATAAGATAGGATAACTTATGTTCAAATTTCTACGGACCAACGCGCATAAACTTATAAAATAAATAACGAATAACCGTTGACAACTTAACGTAAATCCGTATAATAGAACACATACACAAACAAACAACGGGAATAAAGATAATGACAAAGCAAAACACTATACAAGAGATGCTAAAAGCCATTTACACAGCAAGAGATCAAGCAAGCAAGTTAATTAGCATGTTTGTTGACGGGTCAATGGGTCAAATACAAGTCATAAAGCACACAAGCGACTTAAATGACTACGCTGAGAAGTTAAGCAGCAATTTGATGAAGCTAAGCGAAGAAAAATTAGAGACTGAAAAGGGTGCTGTTTCAAATGCGATCTATAAGGGACTAAGAACTATAGAAGACAAGTGCATTTACTCCTAGTTTCTAAGTAAGCCCATCAAAGCGAGGCAAATATCATGACTATAATCGTAAAAAAGGCATCACGCGAGCAAATCAATAAAGCACAAGTTATATGGAACATAACTTACCCGTACCTTAGCGGTTACCGTGCAGAAATTTTCAAGTCGGGCGACGAGTTTATTCTTGAGTACATTAAACCAATTCCCGACACTTCTTTTAGTGCCGGAGAATATTACGTGATCGATAAAAAAACGTTTTCGAAATTCGAAGAGATAGAATATGACGTGTTCAACGACGCATACTACTCTAAATTAATGCTCGACGTGTCTCATCGGGAGTGCGGATTATGATCACGTACAGAATTGAAAACAAAGAAAATGTAAGAAATGGCGGCAATAAAACTTCATTCATTATAAGAGAAGAAATGCAGATCGAGAACCAAGGCTCGTTATTTATTTTCAGAGGAAATCATCTCGCAAACGGATCGAATGCAACTGATGCGCAATGTATTAGCGCTTATCTAGATACATGTGAAGCATAAAGCAAATAAATGGCCACGGACGGCTTGAACGGGAGCGGCACAGTGAGACACACAATCGAAGAGTTTTGCGAAAAGAAAGAAATAACGCTTAGCGAGTTAGCTAGGCGTTTAGGTCTACGCCAGAGCACTTTAAACGACGCCAGGACCACAAAGAACCCGCACTATATCGATAGTAAGGGCGCGTCTATAGAGCTAGTACAAGTCAAAGCAGACAACATAAGATAGGAACTTAAAAATGGATAGTGAAGCATTGGAAATGTTAAGAAATGAGATAAGTCGTAGGGATAATTGGAATGATCAGATAAAACAATCTGAATTATATGCAGCTGTTGAGCGAGAAGAGATGAATCTTTTTGTTATTCTAAATCTAAAATTACAAAAAGATGGAAATCAATGGTGTGTATTGTTGGGCGACGATATTCAAAGCGGAATATGTGGATTCGGTGAAACGCCAAAAAAGGCTATATGGGATTTTAATAAATCGTTCGAGACGAAACTTACAGTACCTCCAAAATTGGAACTATAAAAATGTATCTTAAGTGTGAGATAAGAAAAACTAAAAGGGGCAATTTTGTTGCTTACTCTAGAAAAAAGAGAATAGCTAGATCTAATTCTATGAGAGGAATTCGTCAAGCTATTAGGAATTATAAGGGGAAACCAAAAAGGAAAAGGCAGAAAGGACCCTCTATAAAATTTAGAGTATTGACATTGATAACAGATGGGAGAGATGATCAGTTTATTATAACTTCTATTAAAAAAGAGTTTCCTAAATCAAAGTTTAATAAAATACATATATCTTGGTACAGATCAACTCTACACAGAGACGGTATAATATCGCCCGAATTTACCGCAAAAAAAAGTAGAGCATATAAAGAATGGGCAAAATCTTTGGAGAATTAAAAATGGTTACAGTTAAAGCGATTATAGAAACAGGTATCATTAAAGGTAGAACTATAAATGCAATTCTTAAACAGATACGAAAAGCAAGGCCAAGTTCTAAAGCTGATGTAGTACAGGTAAAATGGTATGCTAGTAAGTTAAAGCGCCAAGGTGATATAAATGCAGAACAGAAAAAGAAGTATGTATCAAAAATAGGAAGGCCTTCTTTATCGAAAACTAAAAAACAGTAGCCTAGTATTTTACGTGCTGTCTTTTAAGAAGTACTTCATTGGATAGAAGTTTAAGAGACAGCATTTAAAATACCAGGCGATTTTTACTTTCTAACTCCCTTAACTGCATTAAGTATAGACTCTGCTGTTCCACCAGTAAAATAAAAACCTACAATAATCATAACCACTATACTTATATCTCCTTTTAGTATTTCCTGTTGAACCTCAACATTAATAAAAAAAGAAGCAATTAAAGTTACAAACCAGCCTAAAGCATAAGGTATACCAAAGATGCAAGCTAAGTATCGCTGAGCTAGTTTAAAGGGCTCATACAGTTTTAGCAAAGCCATCTTAGCATCTGATTTTTCTTCATCAGTAAAAAACATTTTATCGATAGCATTCATTCCACCCTCGATAACTTTATCCGATCCAAATATTTTTCCTGCTAATTTTCTAAGCATTGTAGCCCGTCCCATATAGAGGTAGGTTATCTATGATACCTTGTAAATCTGGCATAGGTTGGCCTTCAGCTTCCCCTACATCATTCCCAATACTCTTTGCATATGTCCAACAAGCCGAACGCCACGCGATGAATATATCAGCTTCCCTTTGGAAATCCTCAACAGGGTCGCTTATGTAAGAGATAAGACTGAGAACGCTATCATACCCTTTTTCAATTGCTTTTTTATTTAATACATCATTAATAGCTATGGTTATCTTAGGTCTAAACCTACTGTACTCACGAAAATTATTATTAATTAATGCAGAGCCATCCCAATCAAGAGCAAAAATAGGTATAGTATTATTATCAGGTATAAGCTGAACAACATCATTAGCTGCATTCATAGCTGCTAACCTTTCTGTATTCGGAGGATTAGCTTTTCTAAATGTTTCTATACGAACAGAACTGTTTGTCTTTTCTTTTAATAAATATCTCAACATTTTATATTCTCCTATTGATCTACTACTATCAAATAAATTTGAGTTGGATCAGAATTACCGCCACCTGAACCACCTCTAAATTCTATCCGAACAGTGTTAATAGTTAGCGCTAATATCTCATGAGTTGGGCCAGAAGATACCAATGCTGTTTGACTTATATTAATTACAGCAACTGCACTTACACTAACTGGACTAGTAAAGTTAAAGTTAAAATCACCAACATCATTATCTGTTACACTCGTTATATTTGTCTCAGCAATAATACTTGAAGAACCAACATTGTAATGACATATCGCAGAAATCTTTTGACCAAGTATGCCCGTAGTAGTTAATTCTATCCAAGCTCCCCATGATGTACTGTTAGCTGAAGACCTTATAAACATTCTAGGAATAGCAAGTAGCGTAGTTGTTACAACTTGAAATGCTCCACCTAACGTAGTACCCGCTGCAATATGTTGTAGGCCTCCCTCTGTTACTCCAATAGCTGCAGGTAGGTTAGATTCATTGCCATCAAAAGCATAATTACCTGCATTTCGAATATCATCAGCATCGGTAAATGTAGGACGCCCATCATTGATTGAATGGGTAGCATAACCTTGAAAACCCCGAGTTAATATTTCTACCCAAATAGGGTCATGAACTCCAGCTTGAATTGTTCTCATCCAAGCTCTAGGTTTATTTTGGTCTGCACCTTGCCGAGTTTCTTGACTAAAAGAAAATTGTGCTCCAGCATTAGTTACACGGGTAGCCGTTTGAAGGACAACTATATCTCCAGTATCAGGATGGCCAGCTATCCCAGTTGCTCCAGCAAATAAACCAGATCTACCATTCGCTCCAGCTACTGTATTCAAAGTAGTTATTGACGGAGCTGTTTCATCTAGTAGTTGAGTACCAATCCCATAATCTTTTCTAAATAGCATTTGTATCCAAGGTTGCCAAGTGCTCGAAGTAAAAGGCCTTAGATAAAACTGACCTCCATTTTCAGAGAAAGCTATCTGTACAGCTGCATTCACATTATTATCGGTTGGTGAAATAGTTAAATGTAAAACTCCACCTCCACCTGTAAAGGGTATACTTGCATGTGAAGGCCCCGTAAATCTATATAGACCAGATAGGGTTATTGTATTAGCATCTTCACCAGGGACTAACTGTTGAGTATTCGTAAACATATCAACAAGCCAACCTGCTACAGGTACTCCTCCTATTAAAACAGATTGATCAAATATTTCCCATTCAGATGGTGAGCCTCCAGCATTTGGATTGTTATTTAAATTAGAACCAATTAAGGATTTATAGACAACCCCATCTGAAGCTTTAGCTAAACTAGCTAAATTATAAGTTGTTTCTGTATCCCAAATAGCAATCCCTTCTACATTAGAATGATCAACATAAGCAGCAACTAAGTTTTGAATAAAATTCATAAACTCAAATGGTGGAATTTCCTGATTCCATCCTTCAGCCATCTTACCAGCTTGTACAGTATCTGGATCTACTTTAGTCCCTGTTAAAGCCCATATCCTTTTAAGGTCTGAACCTGATGGTTTAGACATATTACGTACTCCTATAGATTAATGATTGAACCAAAATTGCCACCAATTCCAGGATTGGCAACAGTTCCGAAACCTTGAGATCCTGGTATAACTACTCCATTAACATCTGAAAATGCGAGAAAGCTAGTAGGATCAAAATACGAATAACAAACACTTACACCACTAGGCTTTGGTACTAAATCAGTATTTGCAATTAACGCTTGTTCGTTTAAAGTTAAAAGTTTACCTATCTGTACACAGTATTCGGCATCATTCCCTTCTACTATATTTACTAATGGTGCTTCAAATATAAAACGAATAATGGAAATGATATCTTCAGGAGTAGCCCTAGTATTATTTTTCTTAATCCTAGCGCGAATAAATAATCTATATTCGGTATCACTGAGAACCAAGTTGCCAGTAGGGTCTTCACTTAAGCTTCTCCATCTAGCACCAACAGTAGGATCTGTAAGAGTACCAAACGCCTCAGCACCTGCAGCACCATCAAAGCCAAAGAAAAACAATACATTAGCATCGAGAAGAGTTCTAGGTTGTCCTACTATTATTCCTATAATATCAAGTTGATCACCTTCAGCATCATCAATATTATGAGAATTAATTAAATCACAGAAAGCTTGTTCAAGTTCATTAGCTTCAGCTCCATAGATCTGTATTACATCTTTCAGTATTTGTGATTCTCTATACTGAGTAATGATCCTATCAAGAGCTACTTGAATGTGATCTATGAGTGCCATTATGAGTTCACCGTTATATTAGCTATTTGGAATAGTGAAGCTTCACGAATAGCTATAGCAATATCCACAGAAGAAACTGGAACTGTTGGATCAATAGCAATTAGAATCGAATCGATAGTATGACCAGGTATCAAATTAACAGGAGTATATAATTCTGAATTAATAATATCACCACCTGCATTGAAACCCCTACCAGTTACTAAAAAGCCTTGCGAATAATCGACTATATTTTGCTTTATTAAATCATCACCATTCCCTGGATAACCACCTATTTGGGTTACATTTACTATAACATTAATAATTTTATCTTCAGGTCTTGTAAGGTTTATATCATGAGAAATTCCTTGAGTATCTAATATGGCTATAGTCGTTGCACCTGGACCATCGCTATGTGTAAAAATTCCTGTTGATTTATTATTCCATATAGTTAAAGCTATTTCTCCATCATCACCACCTTGTACAATAGCTTCTGTACTATGTGGAGGTAGGCCATCACCATCAACTGAATCAGTATCATTTTCTAAAAGAGTTAAAGTTGAAACTCCATCAAGAGCAAGTATTGCAGCAATCTGAGCATCAAAAATAGATATAGCGTTTGTAGTAATTGAATTTTGTCTTCTTAGTCTAAGCTCTTCATCTGTTTCTATATTTGAACCAAGTACAGCATCCGAAAAGTTATTAGCTGAAGCCCATCCTGTAATTGGTGTGAATATAGTTTGAATAGTTGCTAGTACACCAATGATAGGACCAGTTTTTACTGAAGCAGCATTAACATCTACTGAACCACTTGGTGCTTGGATAACTGCATCTACTAAAGTTTTAAATTGTTCTCCAGTATCATTAACCGAAATAATAGCACCTGATGGAATTAGAGTACCTATCAATCCAAATAATCGTAATACAACAGTTGAAGGCAAAGCTGGCTTTCTAGTTATGCCGTTATACTGCACAACATCACTTAGGCATTTACCTGTAGCTGAAGAAGGATTTATACATTGATAATTTTCATCTGCAGCATCCCATAGACTTGCTAAAGCTCCTGATAAAACCCCTATAATTTGACCTTCAGGAGTTTCAGGGTCAACATTAAAGTTATCACCATATGCAGTTTTATATCCAGCATTTACATCTTCAATTATATCATCTTGCCGTTTCTTATTGAAACCTTCAGGAGTTAATCCGAAATCAGCCATTTATTGTTACTCCTTCTACAGAACCATAAATTGTTTCAAATGAAGCTTGTACAGTATAACCTCTTGAAGTTCTTTCAAATGTACTTTCAAAAGTTAGTAAAGTCTGTACACCTTCAGTTTCTATAATTGTTTGTTTTAAAACAGATTCACTTTGGTTTAAATCAAATGGCTTAATAAGTAAAAGTTGAAAGTAAGGAACTCCAACTGTACTATCTAAGTACCATTCTTCTAAATAAGTTAACAATCTTGATCTCACTAACTGAGGAACTTCAGCACCATTATCAACAGTTTTAAATTGGCCATTCTCTAAGATCATATCGTTGTTTTCATCTAAAGCGTATTGCTTACCCATAATCACTCCTATGTTGGTGGTGCAGTTTGAGAGCCGCCAGATGTTACACCACCATGAGTATGGCTGGCTCCACTTTTACCAGCGCTTAAGTGATCGACCGTTGCAGTACTCGTTCCAGTTATACCTAAGTCAGCATTCAAAGTACTGACTCCATCAACTTCTAAAGTATCATCAAGCTTAGTAGTTCCTGTTACTTCTAAGTTACCATCTATTAAAGTATTGGGAGCAGTAATAGTAACCTTGACCGGAGTATTAACTTCTATATTTTTATCTTCCTTTAGAATTATACTAGTATCACCAGCTAGATTTCTTATTTCTAAATCAGTAGTACTAAAACTTGTAGTGGCTGATGGCTTACTCGTACTGCAAGGTAAGGCAAAACAATCAGAATAATCATGCATCCTTATGTCATTTGGTTTACGCTCTTCACCAAAGTCTATCCAAGTATCTATCGATCTTTCACTAAAAAATAGTAAACATTCATCTCCAGCTGTTATTGGAAGGGTGATTGTAAAGTCTCCAGCTTTTACTAATACAACTGGAACATTTATTAATTTAGGAATACTTATAATCCTATCCCCAATTAATAATCTTTTAATAGCTGGCTGTACTTCTGCAAGTTGGCTACTGGCATTAAAAGAAACTATAAAACCAGGTAAACATGTATGAACTTCTTTAAGTCTATTGGTTATTGCTATACTTATAAGCTGTTCAAATGTTCCTATTCTAGAATCTGGATCTGCACTACTCATACTATTTTTCCAGTTGCTGTTGTTTGCCAATTGTTTTCATGGGTATCTCCACTATGTACTATTTTTATGATTTTATATTTTCCTTCTGCTACTGTCCTACGCGCATCCCTAAAAAATAAATTACCTAACTGTACATTAGCTCCAGCTGATTGAATATTTATAACCCTACCTGGTAACAATTCTGGATTAAGTAATAAAGTTACATCAGCACCAATTTCAGTAATGACTGGACTATTAAGCATTCCAGTTTCAGGAGTAATTACAAATTCCCTGTTTACTACACTGTTACGATCTATAATATTAATCGCACCATCTTGGATAGACCAATCAAAATTATAATCTTCGGCCAATTGGTCCATTGCATCTGATGACTTAGCTGATATAGTTTTGCCCTGTAAATGGTCTTTTACTTTATTTATGCCTTCTTGAATTTCTACTTTTAAATCTGAGAAAGAAGCTACTATTGCATTAAGAACATCATCAAAACTTGCTCCCTTCCCAATTGTAATACTAACAAAAGATTCTTTGTAATCCCTATTACCATCTCCTGCAAATATGATTGTTATACTATCTGGTCCCCTTACTTCATGGGTTACATTTTTTATATCCCCTTTAAATAAAAGTTTAGAATTCCCTTTATAGCCTGCATTCATTATTACACTTGTAAATTCATTTTCAATAAGAGCCTTACTAGCTCTACTTAAATTGTAAATTTCAATTTTAGCTAAGTTAGGGTAGCCTAGTAAATCTTTAGTTATTTCAAAACTTACTCTTAACTCATTAATTACAAGAGCAGAATTTCCTCCACCTATTTGCAATTCATATACCCTGTTGAATTGAATAGTCATACTATGCTATTGTTGCTCCCTGAACTGTTTCAATTTCTAAAGCTGCTATTTCTTCTTCAGTTAAATGCATAAGTAACACTTGAGAACCAAGTGTATCAATCTCAGCATCTACCCCTTGCTCACTTGTATCAAAGCAGAGTAAAGCTCCTATTTCTAAATTCAATTGGCGTATTATATCTACGCCTAAAACTAAAGTTATACCTATCGCCAAAGGTATATCACCTTCATCTATGTTTAAAGTCCAAGTACCAGCTCTACCATTAAACTTAGTTTGTAAAGTTAAAAGTCTGTCTTCTATTTCTATTTCAAATATAGAAGAAGCATTACTAGTTAAAGGGATTATACTAGTCACCAAATAAATCTCCTACATTCTTAACTAAGTATTCACCAAACTGAAGAAACGTAGTTCTGTTGTCATCTTCATTAACAGGCTGAGTTAACTTTCTACCTTGTTTAGTAGGTGAACCAGCTTGTTTAGCTATATCAGACTCAGCAATAACTACTTCAGGAATATCTATAATTTCAGTTTGGATTATAATTGCTTCTTGAAAACTTATATTAAAAAATAAAGCTCCACTAGTATTTTTATCCCTTGAAGCAGTGATACTGGTAATTACTAAATCTTTATATGATTTCAGTCCAGTTTGTATTTCAAGAGGTTCTTTAGTATCTGCTAAAAATAATAAAAATTCAAATGCAACTTGGCTTCGAGTTTTACCTTCACCTGTTGAATCGCCAAAAAAACCAGTTTTATCATCAACTATTAAACCAATTGATACAGTACCAAGTGGGGTATCGCTTACTACTGCACTCATAGAGTAAAGCTTAGGATCAATGATTACATGATCACTTACCTCAGCACCAAACTCAATAGGATTTTTAGTTGGCCTATAAGTATTAGTAAAATTTTCACTAATAACAGCATCTAATTTTAATCTTTGAATACTTCGCTTTGTTCTTATGAATAAATTTTCTAATGCCATTAGTTCACCAATACCGTAGAGAAGTTATCAGTTGCAGTTCTTATTTGTCCAGTTATTACTTCTTCAACAGTCCTTCTTACTTGGTTTATATCTCCACCGTTTATGGTTATATTTGCATTTACATTATTAGTTACATTTGAATTATTAGTTGAGCTACCAAAGGTCTGTCCTGCTGCTAAAGCTCCAGCACCTAAAACTCCACCCGAAGTTGAAACTGTAACTGAACTATCGCTATCTAATATCCCTATAGCTCTCAAAGCATCACCAACAGCGCTACTTAAACTGGAGAATGAATCAGATATACTATCGATTATGCTATTAAAGATATTTTTTAAATAGTCACCGAAACTTTTAAAAGCACCAAATATACCATCTATTTTTTCTATTATAAAATCAACAGCATCAGCTATTCCAGTTTGTATACCATCCCAAATATCTTTCCAAAGTACTGCAAAAGCTTCTATTGCTCTACCTGTTACGCTATCTTTACCCTGAAAGAAACCAACTATATCTTCAACTATCAAAGCTATCAAAGCAACAGCAGCAGCAATAAGTAAAGGTATAATTAAAAAACTAGCATTCAGAGTTAATATTGCTATACTTAAAGCTCTAATTGCAACACCCATTCTTATAATAAATAGAATAAACTTAGTTGCAATAATTGCACCAATAATAAGTCCTAAAGTCCGTAGTATTGTTCCTAAATTTATAAGGAAAGTATCAATACCACTTCTTATTAATTCTTTATTCTCTTTAACCCAAGCTGTAAAGTCTTCAAGTAATTCTTTAACTAAAGGTAACAAGTCAGTTGCAAGCTGAGTTATTATTATACTAAAGGTTCTTTTTAATCTGTTCCATTCGTCATTGAAGTCTTCTGCTGCTTTTGCATCTTTGGTAGTTACTACACCAAGTTTTATAGCCTCTTGAGTTAGCAAGCTTATACCTGCAGAGCCTTCTTGTAATA
Source organism: Patescibacteria group bacterium (assembly GCA_022574495.1). Taxonomy (GTDB): domain Bacteria; phylum Patescibacteriota; class Microgenomatia; order Woykebacterales; family RBG-16-39-9b; genus JACZRW01. The sequence goes on from JACZRW010000012.1 coordinate 18,163, forward strand.
AAAGGTTTAAATCTCTAAGGCCTAATTTATCTGCAAGCTCCAACCTTTGAGCATTGGTTTCTAATCGGTTTAATGCATCAGCTGTTTCAAGAAGTATATCAACGGTATTTCTGACATTACCATTTGCATCAGTAGCTGAAACTCCAAGTATACCAAACGCCTCTACTCCACCTCCTATACCCCTAGCTGCTTCACTAGCCCTAATAGAAAGTGTTTCTAAGGCATTAGCAACCCCAGCTGAAGTTCCTATTGCTTGTTCAGCTGCAAAGTTTAAAGCGTCAAGTTCAGCAACATTAAGACCAATGATTCTTGCTTGTTTACCAAGTGCGTCTGTAGTTTGAGCAGAAGCAAAAAGCATAACACCAAAAGCAGTAGCTGCTGCAATTGCTGCTGCTGTTACTGCTTTTAAAGAATCTTCAAGTACTTCTGTTGAATCTTGAAAATCCTTAAGTTCTTTATCATCAAACTCATATCCGAGTGCAACTAATGCTTCATCTATAATTGCCATTACCTTTTACACCTCTGTTGCTTATCCTGGATAATTTGTTTTAGGTTCAAAACTTCATGTATATCCGCTAAGTCATCAATACTAATAGATCCATCTGATAGCTGAGCTAAAGTACACATTTGAGGCTCCACAAAAATAGGCCTCCACAGATACTGTTTCCAAGGTTCATCCTTATTGAATATATTTGGAGCATAAGCTTCACAATTTATGTTGAGGCTTTGCTCAATATTGTACTCAGTAGCTTTGAACCTTTTAAAAAATTTCCAAAATTTACCTCTAGTACAAAAGCTAAAGCTTTATAGAATTCTCCAATATTGTCTCCATAAATATCATCGAAGTTACTTTGGTTTATACGTACCTCATCCCTCGTTATATCCATGATTAAGTTTTGTAAAAACTTAAATACTTCAGTTGGGTCATTGTTCTCAAATAGTTTAGTTATAGCATTACCAAATATCTCTACGGCTTTTTCACCTGAAAGATTATCTAAACTATTTTTAGGAGCAGAAGCTAAGGAAGATAGGGCAGGACCAAGCATAGCTAACAGCTTAAACTTAATTGGTTCTCCTGCTGATGGAGTCATCTGAATACAAAAATACTCATGGTCTTTACCATCACTATCTTTTATTGTTCTCTTTTCATTTTTTACAGGCATTATATTCTCCGGTCTAATAATCCCGGTTGGGGTTTAAGCTAGTAGAAAGCAGCGACCGGAAACCACCTTTCAAAAGAACGAATTCTTCCTATCTACTAGCTTAAACTCAATTCCCTCCAACTAAAAGATCTGCACGCTCAACAACTATAATCCATTGTTGACCATTGATTCCAGTTCCTCTATTCATAGCAGGAGGTTTTTGTATATAGCCTTGCGTACCACTAGCTAGATCATTTCCACCAGTGTCTTTGAATTGAATAAAGATAGGGACAAAGGCCCCATTTTCTGCAGCGTTAACAAGTCCTGATAAGTATAAATTGGAGGATGAACTTTGCTGTAAGTTAATTCTAAACTCAGCTGAACGATCTGCAGTTATAGCTACAGTCATTTCACCATCAGCGCCGACAACATCAATTGCTGAATCTGCTCTTCTTTCTATTTGTATAACATCATCGCCTTCAGCCCATCCAGTTATACCTACTGCATTAATTAAAACGATAGTATTTAAAAAACTATATTGCTTCATCTTTTTATCGCTCCACGTTTATATTGAGTTCAATAAAGTGCGTAGCACTTGCTAACAGAGCAACAGCACTTACCCGATCATTAATTCTTGCATCAATTGTAGATTGATTAGCATCAGCAATTGGCTGAACTGTTGTTATATACCCATTAGGTAAAAACTCTCCAGCTTGGGTAGTTCCTGAAGCGAGCGTACCATTTCTAACTGCATCATCTAAAGCCCTAATTAATTGCTGTTCTATTGCTGCACTTCCTATATCAGTTAATGGGATTTTAGGAGTACTAATCAACAAACCAAATTCATTTGTTTCAATTGCATTCTTAAGTGCATCAATATTATGAATCTCATCAAAAAATAATTCACTTGCCATAAACGATTCAGCAAAAATATCATTTCCACCAACATCGATAAATGCATTTCCTCGCTTACCATCTAATACAGCTTTTTCATTTTGGCTTAAGTCTTCAGCTGATATACCTACTAAGTTTTTAAACTTCAATGTGATTGTTGAATTCAACTGATTAAAATCAACTGTAGCTGCAACACCAAAAGCAGCAGCATCTGCATACTGATCTGGAAAGTTAGAAAAGATAGTCATAGTTCGGGTAAAGTTACCAGTTTGCATTGTTGATGCAACATCAGAAGATGATAAACTGTTGAGAACATTTAGATCGTTAGATAAATTCATGAATATTTTAGTTCTAGGTTCAGCATAAGCTGCTGCATCATCTGCAGAATTAGATCCATTTACATCAATGTTATCTCTAACTTCTTTTGTAAAACCAAATGCATACCAATCATCAGAAACTGTTTCGATAGCTACAAGAGATACTGCAATAGTCTCAGCTGCAAAGCCTTGAACTACTGAAGTACTACCTTGGGCCATATCTAACTCATCAATAATATCAGTACCTGTAACAGGACTAACTGAAACTAAGAAAGCGTTAATGCTATTACTTGCTCCTACAATACCACCTATAATACAAAACCTATCAGTAAAAGTAGTTTTTGCTAAAGTAAATTCACTAGAAGCATCAGCAGCTTGTATACCGGCTTGAATAGTTGCGGCTACTGCAGCTAGATCAACATCAGAACTGAAATCTAAACCAGTTACATCTGCACTTATCCCGCCAATAGTAATTGCGAAAGAACCATCTGTAATAGCATTCCATGTTGCAATTGTTTTTTCAAAAGCAAGTCCTCCACAAACTTGAGGAGCTTGATCGTCATCAGCTCTTACTGATACTGTTAGAATATCTGGTCTAGGATTTTGAGAAAAGTAAGCAGTAGCAGCTTTAGTAACTTCTGACAAAGCTCCCCAATCTGCTGTTACTCCTGTTATATCATTATAAACTCTTAACCTTTCAGCAAAAGTTATTACGTCCGTTTCATTTGTAATTAGATTATATGTACTGAAGTTTGCCCTAGGTGGGAAAGCAGGAGAAACAACAATATTTACATCCACTATGGTTGAGACTGGTATAGTCATAAAGTCACCTCTTTCATTTCATTCTCCAAAGTTTGTTAATAAATTAAGGCAACATATTTGCCAGCTGTTCAAAGTTAGCAGGATCTAAAATAACATCTTTCCAGAATGCCATCTCATCTACTTGCCATTCAGTACCTGCACTAACCCCACTTGGACCTACACTAAAAAATTGAGGGTCAAAACTAAAATCTAAAACGCTACTAGATCCTACAGATTGCCCATTAATATAGGCAATAAGTTCTTTAGTAACATCATTATAAGAATGTCCTATAGTGATCCATTGCTCATTATAATTTTCAGGTCCATTAAAAGTAGCAGCTGGTGAAGTACCATCTTGTACTTGATATGTCCAGCCACTTGCAGTTACTGTAAAGTCTATTCTAAAATTTTCAAAGAACTCAAGCATAGTTATAGTTTCATCTATATTCAAATTCTTTATAAATACATTAAAAGAATGTGTTGTATATGTAGATCCATAAAATAACTGCCAGGTTGATACTGCCATAATTAAGCCACTGTTATAATTGGTATAGCACTAGATTCGAGACCACCTGTTGTTGCTTCAGGAGCAAAGTCAATTTCTAAAACTTCATCTTGCCATTGACCACTAAAATTATCTGATCCAGTATCTACATAATACCAAGCTAAAGAACCTGATTGGAAAGTACTTACCATCCAACAAATATTAGGAGCTGGTAAAGATGGAGGTGGAGTTGGTATAACTTCTCCTATACTTCCAAGACCTTCTATAGCGCAATTGATAACAACTGGCTTATCTAAAGTTTCTTGGGCTACTCCAGTTTCTAACTTAGTATTAATTTCAATTTGTTTAACAGCAAATACAATAGATTTAAAATCAGATACAGCATGAAGCGTCAAATCGAATTGGTATCGCTGCTCTGTACTACCTTCTATCCTTTCAGCTAGATCTCTTATTTCCGACCTTCCAGCGAATCCTAAAAAGACTGAATTCAAATATTGAATTGCTAAGTTTGATTGTAAACCTGTATAAACTTTTGAAGCTAAATCAAAAGAGCCATTTCTGTGCATATTAATAGACAGAATAAGTAATCTTTGACCTTCAATAGTTTCATTTAAATCTTCATCTGGATCAACTTCATCTTCATATACAACATCATCAAGTCCAGTTTGTATACTGCTTAGCAATTTAAC
>JACZRW010000053.1 GCA_022574495.1 Patescibacteria group bacterium
AATATCGGTCCAGATGAATTGCGTATAAGAGAACTTTTACCAAGATTAAAAAATGGGGAAGTGAAAGAAGTAATACTAGCGACAAATCCTTCGGTGGAAGGAGAATCTACGGCAATGTATATCCAAAAACTTATCGACCCACTAGGAATAAAAATTACCAGAATTGCCCGTGGGCTTCCCGTAGGAGGAGACTTGGAATATGCAGATGAAGTAACCCTAACTCGTGCGATTGAGGGAAGAGGAGAATACTAACCACAGCGACCATTAAGCTCTTTTTTTGTTGTAAAATAAACCTATGATAATTGGTGTGGTAGGTCCTTTAGGGGCGGGGAAAAGTTCAATTGTAGAATATTTGGAAAATAAGGGTTTTGCATTTTACAGATTATCTGACGTTATAAGAGAAAAATCAGGGCGAGGCCATCTGGATAGAGAATCTTTGCAAAATTTGGGCAACGAACTTCGCAAAAAATATGGACTTGGTATTTTAGCAAAGGAAGTTTGGAAAAAAATAAAATTCAAAAACGAAAGAATTGTCATTGATGGTCTCAGAAATCCTGGAGAAGTAAGTTTTTTTAGAAAAAAGAACTATTTTTATCTAGTTTCCGTGATTGCGGATAAGGATATCCGTTTCCAAAGATTGAAGAAGAGAGCAAGTGTTCGAGATCCGAAGACAAAAAAGGAATTTTTGGATAATGAAAATAGAGATTTAAAAGATAAAGAGAGGTTTGGTCAACAAACAAAAGATACTATGAAATTTGCCGATTTTGAAATAATAAACAATGGATCCATACTACAATTATATCAGAAAATTGATTCTGTGTTAAAATCTATTCATGAACTTTAAAGAAAAATTTGCAAATGATCTTAAAGAATCTCTAAAAGCCAAGGACGAAGTAAAAGTCTCTACCATTCGTTTTTTAATGTCTGCGATTCATAACATCGAAATAGAAAAAGGCAAAGATCTGGTTGATGAAGATATTGTTTCCATTATTCAAAAACAGGTAAAACAGAGAAAAGAATCTATCGAAGGATTCGAAAAAGGGAATAGACTGGAGTTAGTAGAGAAAGAAAAGAGAGAAATGGGGATTTTGCAAGAATACCTACCTGAACAAATATCTAGTTCGGAATTAGAGTTAATGGTTGATAAGTCAATTAAAGAAACATCGTCCTCATCGATAGTTGATATGGGTAAGGTGATGGGAGCTTTATCAAACCAGATTAAAGGCAAAGCAGATATGGGTGTGGTGAGTAAGTTGGTAAAAGAAAAATTATCCTAAGCTAAGTAAAATTTTTAAAGTCTTCAGAATAAACTTACTATCTGTTTTCAAACCTTTCACTTGATTTCACCAGCCTCATTCGTTATACTTCAATCTTAAGACACATCAAAAAATACTGTGGATTAGGATGTGTCTTTTTTACGATAAATATGTAAGACGGAGGCTGCCTATGAAAGAAATACTTGGTGAAGGCTTTCGTTGGATAGACGTAGAGCACCCTTCAAAAGCAGATCTTGAGAAAATTCACAAAGACTTTCCTCAATTTCACCCGCTAGCCTTGGAGGATACTCTTTCGCCAATCCAACGACCAAAGATAGATGAGTTTGATGATCATCTATTCATAGTGCTGCACTTCCCTGTATTTGAGAAGCGCACTCACAAACTAACTTCCTCAGAGGTAGATATGTTTGTGGGAGAGGATTACATAGTTACCTTGCACGATGGCAGGTTAAAACCACTTACGGAAATGGTAGATGAAGTGTTGGATGATAAGAAAAAGAGGATTGAGTATTTTGGAAAAGATGCAAGTTATCTAGTTTATAGCATATTAAATTCACTTTTGGATTATTGTTTTCCCATACTTTATAAAAACGATGTAAATTTGGATATTTTGGAGGATAAAATCTTTGAAGGAGGAGAATTTTCCAAGCTGGTGGAAGAGCTTTCCATAGAGAGAAGAAATGTTTTGAATTATCGCCGGATAGTCAGTCCGCAAAGAGGGGTATTAGTAAATCTAGAGGGAGCGATGAAAAAAATGGGATTTAAAATGGCTGATGTTTATTTTGATGATCTGGTGGACCATATAGAAAAGATTTGGAGTTCCCTGGAAGAGCAGAAGGAGGTAGTGGATGGGCTAAATGAAGCTAATCTTGCTTTGGTAAACACTTTAACGAATGATGTGGTGCGCGTACTTACCGTCATAACTGTTATTTTCCTACCACTTACTCTTATCGCCAGTTTGTACGGTATGAACGTGCCGTTGCCTTTTATGGAAAGTGAGTATGCTTTTGAAATTATCCTAGGATTCATGCTGGCTCTTCTTACCCTCATGGTATTCTTTTTCCGTAAAAAACATTGGATTTGAAGTTAGATATAAGGTGTATGGTATCAGATTTAAGAATATTCTTAAGTTTTAGATTTGAAATCTAAGAACTAAGGGAGAAAGTGCCGCAGAGTATCGGGTTGACACCCCACGGCACCGTTTTGGTAAGTTAGCGCTGTCTCCGTCGTCGTGGCCAGAAGAGCCAGGAGAAGAAGGCTGACCCGGTCAAGGCGAACAAACCGACAAGAATGTAAGCTCATAACTGGACATCTGTCTTCCCCTCAGCACCTCCGCCTTGGAGAAACATGAGCGTAGCTCCTCCTGCGACGAGCTGCCCAAAGGTAACCAAAGTCCAGAGCCGCCAACTAGTTGTCGAAGCTTGGGTTGACATCTCGACATCCTTTCTATCCAGCGTTAGCTGGATGATCTCCGTTGGTAGTACCGTTGTGGTTTCTGACCAACAGTAGATAAACCAAGAAGAAGGCTACCCCAACAAGAACGAACAATAGCCCTCCCCCTATTGGAAGTAACCAGATTTCGGACGCCCTTGCAAAGCTGGGGTTGCTTACGAAAGCCGCCACTTACTGACGATGATCGACTGACTCGGTTAAAAAGCCGTGGGCTGCGTTAGCTATACCCAAGAGTATGAAGATCATCGCTCCCTTTACAGCGTCTTTGGTTTTCTTGCTCACGGATCGTCTCCTTCCTACCCAGCGTTAGCTGGTGTTATCTAAGCGATGTTCGAGCTGGTTGCTGAAGTTGATGATCAGTATGCCACCGATGATTGAGAGCAAATTTATCGCTATAAGCGGCAGTGCTTTTCGCTGTGTAACCAACTCCGCGAGGCCATAACGGTCTGATGGCCATTCAATAATTGGTCTTATATCATCTACAGAGACTATGTAGCCATATACCCCTAACCCAAGGTAGACTAAGCCTCCGCCGATACCTACAATCCCGATGAATCTGAACAAGCCTATGATCATGTCTTTGAGATATTTTTCCACTCTGCCCTCCTTATCTTTTAGAAATATGATGTGCGATTGTCTCTCTCGAACCTGGAAATTGTATCATAATCTAGGTATACTTCAAGTATGGCGGATATTTTCCTAACAAACACATTAACTCGTAAAAAAGAAAAGTTTAAACCCATAAATCGCAAAGAAGTTAAAATTTACACCTGTGGACCCACGGTTTACCGGGATATTCATATTGGAAATCTACGATCCTATCTGATGGCCGATATTCTCAAGCGCGTTCTCCTTTATAACGGTTTCAGCGTGAAACATATAAAAAATATTACTGATGTGGGGCATATGCGCAGTGACCCCACTACGTCAAGACTTCGCGGGGCGAGTGAAACAGCAGCCTTTGATCCTGTTATTGCTGAAGCATTGAAAAAGGGTAAAACCCCTCATGAGATTGCAAAAGAATATACCAAGAAATTTAGGGATGATGAAAAGGCGCTAAATATTTTGCCTGCAGATAATTTCCCAAAAGCCACTGAGCATATCACTGAGATGATCGAATTGACCAAAGGATTGATCGAGAAAGGATTAGCGTATGAGACTAACGGTACTGTGTACTACAATGTAAAAAAGTTTAAAAATTATGGACAGCTTTCCGGAAATACTTTAGATAAAATGGATAAGCTTTTGGAAGCAGTCCGGGTATCTAGTGAATCAGATAAAAAGAAGAGTGTAGATTTTGCACTTTGGAAAAAAGCTGATGAAGGGCACATATTACAATGGGATAGTCCGTGGGGAAAAGGTTACCCTGGCTGGCACATCGAGTGTTCGGCGATGAGTATGAAACATTTGGGAGACCACTTTGATATTCACACTGGTGGAGAAGATAACATTTTCCCCCATCATGAAAATGAAATCGCTCAAAGTGAAGGATCAACTGGTAAACCGTTTGTAAATATATGGCTGCACGGTGGTTGGTTACTAATCGATAGCAAAAAAATGGCTCGGCGAGAGGGAGAAACATTTACCATTTCTGAAATAGTTGAGAAAGGATATAACCCACTGTCTTTCAGATATCTTACCTTAATGGCTCATTACCGATCTCGACTTAATTTTTCTTGGGATTCGCTGAAACAAGCAGAGACAACTTTAAATAATTTGTATAGGTGGGTTTCTGGTTTAGGGCAAGGCTTTGGTGACAAAAACAAAAAGGACACTTCAGATTTTGAACAAAATTTTTTAGAAGCGATTAATGACGATATGGATATGCCAAAGGCTTTGGATATCGTTTGGCAGCTGACAAAATCTGATGTCGATGACGATTCGAAACTAAAATCGTTGTTAAAATTTGACAAAGTGTTGGGATTAGATATTCAAAATGCCGAACAAATGGAAGTAAAAAATATTTCGGATAGAATTACTAAAATTGAGATAGAAAAACTGTTAAAAGAGAGAAAAAGTGCTAGAGAGAAAGACGACTTTAAATTGTCGGATAAGATTCGTGACGAAATAAAGGCCAAGGGATACGAAGTCGTTGATTCAAAAGACGGCCAAAAATTAAAAAGGATTATAAATTGAGAAGATTGCAAGTTGTAGTTTAGTTCGAAAATGAGTTAATATATATTTGAAATTTATGTTTGCCCCACTGCCGAAGCACAAAGCCTTTAAACACCTTTCTTCTGGATTTACTTTGATAGGCAAGCCTGTTAAATCAAGGCCTTCCGGCTTTACTATAA
>JACZRW010000054.1 GCA_022574495.1 Patescibacteria group bacterium
TGCCGGGCCTGTCCTCTTTCTATTTCTTAGAGATTATTGGCCACTCGGACACCATGATTGAATCTTGGGTTTTGTTGGGTAGTCTCTGCCATAGTTCCTCGGTTATAAAAGGCATAAAGGGGTGGAGTAGTTTGAGCGATTCTCCCAATACCTTCTCTAGGATAGGTTGGGATTCTTCTCGGCGGTTCTTGGAAGATTCTATATATTTATCGGCAAATTGGTGCCAGATAAATTCATAAAGAGTATCGGCAGCGTCATTAAACCGATATTTTTCTAATGATACAGTTACAAACTTGGTGGTTTTATCTAATTCCTCTAGTATCCATTTATCATCTTTGTTTAATATTGGGGCGCTTTTAACTTTTTCTGGTTTCATATCTATAATAAATCGGCCAATATTCCAAAGCTTATTGGTAAAATTCCTCATTGCTTGAAGTTTTGGATGTGAAAGGGTTTGATCATTACCAAATGCAGTTCCGTAGACTAGCGCCATTCTGGCCGCGTCTGCCCCATACTGATCGACAATCTCTAGGGGATTTACCACATTGTTCTTTGACTTACTCATTTTTTTGCCTAAAGGATCCAAAACTGTTCCATGTAGCACCACGTCTTTGAAGGGTGCTTTCTTTGTCGAATATATTCCCATCATGATCATTCGGGCTACCCAAAAGAAAAGAATATCCCTTCCGGTTTCTATCACCGAGGTAGGATAAAATTTTTCAAAATCCCCTTTCCTGGCAGTTTGCAAGGTGGCATAAGGCCATTGACTTGAAGAAAACCAAGTATCAAACACTTCTGGATCTCGCTCCAATTTTGATCCTGAACAATGAGTGCATTTCTTAGGAGTAGGCCCGTTGGTGACGACCCATTTTTTACAGTCCAAGCAGCGCCACGCCGGTATTTTAATCCCCCAAACAATTTGGCGAGAGATATTCCAATCTCTAATATTTTCCATCCACTGAAAGTAAACTTTGGTAAAATTTTTCGGGTAAATGGAAACTTCACCATTTTTTACCGATTCGATTGCCTTTTTTGCTAAGGATTCTATTTTTACAAACCACTGCTCCATCGGTAAAGGTTCTATTTCAGTACCGCATTTGTAACAGACCCCCACCCTGTTTTTATACTTATCATCAATTTTTTCGATTAATCCCTTTTTTTGCATTTCCTCTGCTACTGCGGATCTTGCCTCCTTCACCTTCATACCCGCAAATTTACCGGCTTTTTCGTTCAACCTTCCGTCGAAATTAATTACCTGACGAATTTCAAGGTTGTGCTTCTTACCAATGTCAAAATCGATATGAGAATGAGCTGGTGTTACCTTTATGACTCCAGTTCCAAATTTTGGGTCGACTGATTCATCCGCAATCACTTTTATTTTTTTTGGCCCAATAACTGTCTGGATATCTATCTCTTTGCCGATGTACTTTTGATAACGCTTATCATCTGGGTGGACAGCTACCGCGGTATCACCAAACTTGGTTTCAAGCCTGACCGTGGCCAGAGTCAACGGGCCGTATTTTATGTAATAAAGAGGGCTCTTCCTGTCTTCATAGACTACTTCCAGGTCGGAAAAAGAAGTGCCATGTTTCGTGCAGTAGTTTACTAATCGGTAGTCTCTGTAAATCAAGCCTTCGTCGTACATTTTTTTAAAAGTTTTTTGAACGATTTTTATAATTTCTGGGTCCAGTGTGAATTTGTATCTAGTCCAGTCCAGAGAAAAACCAAGCCTTTTTAGTTGAGTCTCCACGTTGCCTTTGTTGATGTGGACAAAATCCCAAATCATTTTATAAAGGGTTTCCCGGTCAAAATCGAAACGAGATTTTCCCTTCTTGGCTAAATGCTTTTCAAAGACAACCTGAGTTTCAAAACCAGCGTGGTCTGCACCAGGCAGCCATAAAGTTGAGTCTCCCAGCATACGATGGTATCTAATAAGAATATCCTCGATTACATACATGGCGTGGCCAAAATGAAGATCTGCATTTGCATTTGGTGGCGGTAATATTATTGTGTACGGTTTGCCTTTTGGGTTTATCTCCGGTTTGAAAAACCCTTTTTTCTCCCAAAAAGAGTACCATTTCGATTCTGTTTTTTTGTGGTCGTAAACTTTTTTCATGCTCATAACCCTGCCAATTATATACAGAAGCTAGGCTTGCTTGCAATTAGCAAATAGATATACAATTGGGCCATGAGTCCGTTTAACGACCAGATAAACTTGGATGTTTTGGCAGAAGATAATGTGCGTACATTAGAAATCCCAAAGGGAAAACTTGGTATCCCGACTGTAGTTGGGTTAATTGGGATTCCTGGTTCTGGTAAAACCTATCTTTCAAAGTATATCGTCCAATCCTTACCCATTGCTCTTTTGTCAGAAGAAGAGATGCTAAAATTTTTGGCGCCGAGACTTACTTTTTTTAACCGGGCTCAAGACCAAGTTGTAGTTCTTGCTCTTAAGACAATGGAAAGACTTATAAAAAGAGGAGTCAGCTGTATTTTCGATTTTAATATTAAAAAAAGACACGATAGACAAATATTTAAGCAAACAGTGGAGGCAGTTGGCGGAAAGTTTATCTTAATTCACGTGGATGTTGACAAAGAAGAAGCTTACAAAAGAATAACCAAAGGCAATTACCAAGTTACTAGGGGAGAAAAAAAGGCAGTGATTTTAAATAAAGATTTATTTGAATATGAAATAGCCAGCACAATGGTGCCGATAGCCGAAGAAAGGGCACTAAAATTTAATTCCAAAAATCCAGAAGGAATGGAGACCTTGTTAGGACAAATTTCAAAATTGACCAGTGTTTCTTAGATCAAAATACCAGGGTCACTCTCAACCTCCCCCCAACTTATCGGTTTAAAATTAAAATAAGCAGCCGAAGCAATCATCGCCGCATTATCTACCGATAATTTTGGACTAGCCACTATTATTCTTCCGGTGAAAGTTTGTTCTGCTTTTTCCCTAAGCCTTTGATTAGCCGCCACTCCGCCGGCTAGAAGGATTTCGCCTACCTTGTATTGCTTTGCTGCTCTTAGCGTCTTTTTTAATAAAGAGTCCACGATTGCTTCTTGAATGCTGGCGGCAAAATCATTAGTTTTTATTTTCCTATTCCCCTGAACTATTTTAACCACGGCCGTTTTAAGGCCAGAAAATGAGAAGTCATAATCTTTTGAATCAGCCATAGGTCTGGGTAGGTTTACGCTTTCTGGATCACCGGTAACAGCCTCTTTTTGGATGGCCGGGCCGCCTGGATAGGTAAGGCCTAAAAGTCGGGCCGTTTTGTCGAAAGCTTCACCGGCAGCATCATCTCTAGTCCCTCCAAGCCACTTAAACTTGCCATGACCGATCATCAAAACTAGTTCGGTATGACCACCGCTAACAATAAGGGAAAGATTGGGAAAACTGGGTGGATTTGGATTATCTAGCCAATTTGCATACACGTGACCGACTAAATGATTTATAGGGACCAGAGGTTTGTTCCAAACGTAAGATAGGGTTTTGGCGGTTTCAACTCCCACGAGAAGAGATCCATTTAACCCTGGACCATAGGTAACCGCAATAGCATCGATATCATTTTTCCCAAGGTGAGATTGCTCCAAGGTCTTATCCAAAACAGGCACCATGGCCTTTACCTGTTCTCTGGCGGCTACTTCTGGGATAATACCACCGGTTTTTGCATGAAGGGGTAGAGAAGATGAGACAATATTGGATAATATCTTTACTCCATCTTGCACAATTGACGCGCCAGTCTCATCACAACTGGTTTCAATACCTAATATTTTCATAGTAGTTTTGAAGAATTATACAAGGTTGAGATATGGAGAGAAAGACCCTAGCTTAGCATTAAGACGCCTGCCAGGCTATGAAAGTGGCCTTAGTTGTTGTTGTCAAGGCAGGATTCTAACATAGTGAATCCTTCGTTTTCCCACAATGTTAATGATAAAGTGGCTTAAGTTCGAAGAACGCAGGGTGCTTGCACCCTATAGTACTTGACAAGGGTTGCATAGGGGTGTATAATACCTCTATATTTTGGCCTTCACGATTAAGTCTGGTCGTGGGAGATCGGTCAGAACGAGATCGTTGAAGCACATCGGTTAGAGCCCTTTTTAGGGTTTAGTAGAGAGGAGCCAGAGGATGGATATCAGGATCAGTACCGGTTGCCGCGGCGACCCGAGCCAGAGCGAGGCCTTCTTTTCTATAACCGCGCACGCACGGGTCTCCGCCTCGGACAGCGCCGTCGCGATCACGCAGGACATCGACACCGCCTGATCCCGGCGCCGGCAAGCCCAGTTCTGTCATGATCTGAGCTGGGTTGTGCCGGAAACCTGCGTCTAACTAGATAGTTCGACAGCAGGTAGCCCACCCCCACCACTATATGGCCAACTTTGGTCTAGAGCGGTGGGGGTGGGCATCTTTTTTTGCTTAGTCAACGAAGTGGTCGCGGTGTCCGAAGTATTCTTATCTCGAAGAATGGATAATCCTAAGGATTATA
>JACZRW010000055.1 GCA_022574495.1 Patescibacteria group bacterium
TTATGTCCCAAGAACATTATTTTCTCGTAGAACAAATTGGCTCTTTATTTAAAACTAAACAAGTTTTAGTTGATAATAAAACCGGCCTTCTTAAGGTTGTTCACGAAGCGGAGGCGGAAAGTTTTGATGATGTAAAGGCTCCTCCCGCTTTAGCAGACAAGGTCATTTTGGCTTTAAACTCCGACACCGCCGTTACGGTGGAGAGTGAAATAAATATTATTCGGGATAATTCTGAAGATCCCATAAAGAAAGGTGAGTTGGACAACCTTGTTTTCAAAGGGCTTTGGGATTTTTTAAATCGTTATCGCGGCTGGGCCGCTAAAAAGTTGAATGTAACCGAATTGGACGCCGTGCTGATAGACTTGGAAATTCAGAACATTGCTCTTGATGCCAAAAACGTGCTTGATCCTCTGGATTGCAGAGGCGGTGTCTGTAATATGCGTTTTAGAGGAACTTTCTTGCCTCAAGAGATGTTGTCTTTAATGGTACGGGCCAATAAATTCGGTAAAAAAGTTAAAATAATTGAACGGCTTAACGCAGCTTCATCCTTTATAAACGAAGGTGATTTTATAGTTCACTGCGGACACTCTGGAACCGAAGTGTTTTCTTTAATGAATGGTGAAATTCGTTTTAAAACAAAGCATCAATGGGGACTGACGGATTTAGTAAAATCAATCTCTGAACTTTTAGGCGTCGATGCAGAAACCGCCTCGGCTATTCTGGAAAAACGTTTTAAGGGTCTTGTGTCAAAAAATCTAGAGCAGGTTTTAGATAAATGTCTTACGAAAGACATTAAATCCTTGCGCGATATTATTAGAAGCGTATCGCGGAAAAGAAATATTAAGATCTGCGTTAATGTACCGGAACAGATTTTTCGCCTTGATCTAAAACGTCTTCCGGTGGCAAGGCTTGTTAATTTGAAAGAACTGTTAAAGTCCCGCGGTTTTGATGTTATTATGAAAGACGGAAGGACAAGATGGGATGAGGACTGGTTATCATTTGTTTTGGTTGGGTGTCCGCTATTTTCCGCGCATTATGATACGATGAACAAAATGCTGAAACGACGATTGAAATGGATAGTTTCTAATAGTTAGCTTCGTTAGCTTGTAGAAAAATCGGTACGAAGCTAATAAGCCAAAAACTGGATTTATGAAAGAGCAAAAAATTTTTCTAAAAAAAGAAGATAATTTACAGACCGCAGTAAAAAAACTGGTAAAATCCCGCGCGGACAAGGTTATTCTAAATATTCCCAGAGATTCAGTTTTGAGTTCTTCTGCCGACAATTTCCACACCTTAAAAAGAGAAAGTATTATGGCGGATAAGGACTTGGTGATAGAATCAAGTGATTTATCCGTCCAGGAATTTGCCGACGCGGCTAAAATTGATGTCGTTAATCCTGGCTTTAACAGACGAAAGAAATTAATATCCGACATAATACCGAAAAGTAAGAAGGCAGAAACTATTTCTCCCACGCTTAATTTTAGAAAAGACATTGCCGTAAAAACCGGTACTAGTGAACAAAAAATAGATAACTGGACCTTTGGATATTCGCCTACTTATGTTATCGGAACGTGGGTGGGAAATAATGATAACTCACCCATGCATCCATCTTTGTCTTCGGGTATCACGGGGGCGGCGCCGATATTTAGACTTATATCTGCAAAACTTTACGCCGGAAAAAAAGTAGAATACTGGAATAGACCAAAGGGAATAGTTACGGCCAAGGTAGATGCAGTTTCTGGGATGAAACCTAGTAAGTTGACTACGAAAACAAAATCAGAAGTTTTTGCGCGATGGCAGGTACCTACTCAGGAGGACGATATGCACAAAGAAGTAAAGATCTGTAAGCCCTCCGGTCTTATTGCAAACGCCTCCTGTAAGGCCGCAGGACTGGCAGTGACAAAGGTTTACGCTGTATTGTATGATCCGTATACCAAGCAGTTCCAACCAGGTTTCAAACAATGTAAACCGTGCCCGCCAACTAAAACCGATACTAAAGTTTATACCCCAAAAGCTGATACTTTGACCATCGTAATTACCACACCGGATGATAACCAAACAGTGGGAAGCGATTTTACTGTTAGTGCTACCATTAGCGGACCAAACCCAATTACTGGTATAGAATTCTATCTTGACGGAGTTTTACAATTTACCGATACTTCTAAGCCTTACAGCACCCAATTTTCTAGTGTCTCAATTGGAGATCATGAGATAATGGTAAAAGCGTATGATGATTCAGGGGATTCTAAAGAAGAAACAATAGACGTTACAGTACCGGGTGGAAGTCCTCTCATCCACTCCCCTCCCTAATTTTTAAGATACCCTAGGTTTTGCCCCGATATCTCGGAGAGCTTTAAGTACATTTTCCCGAATATTTGATATCTGTTTTTTTTGTAGGGTTTTTGTTTCATCAAAATAATCTCTCTTCCCTAAGTTAACTTCCATTCCTTTATGAGTTAGCAATAAACCTTTCATATTGTATTGGTATTCGATTAATTTTAAAAATCTTTATAATTGGACTGGGATGTCTTTCTCTTGGATAGCAATAACACTAATACCAATAACTAAAACCAATAAGACTCAATAAAGATGATTTCAATTAAAAAAGTATCAATCATTGTATCCAGAGGATCTTTGGAGGAAGTTTATCCTGCGCTAATAATGGCAAATGGCGCACGGATGGAAGGGATTGAAGCAAACCTCTTTTTCACTTTCTTCGGACTTGATGCGATAGAAAGAAAGAAAATGGAGCATCTTAAGGTCGCAACTGTCGGAAATCCCGCGATGCATATCCCCACGGTGATAGGGATGATTCCGGGGATGTCGGCGTTTGCAACCAAGAAAATGAAAGGCGAAATGGAAAAGCTGGATATCCCTCCGGTCGGTGAGTTTTTAGAGATGATTCACGATTCTGGAGGCAAAATCTATGCTTGCAGAGCAGCGATGGATATGTTTCATCTTAAAAAGGATGATCTCTGTGAGTGTGTAGACGAGGTACTTACGATCGGTGAATTTTATGAAAGATCAGCAGGATCTCAAATTATATTTACTTAGTAGATCCTGCTAATTAATAAAACGATAGAACTAAAGATTTATTGTCTTCAGTTCTGGAAAGGAGTATAAAGTAATGTCTGATGACCGAGAATTCCGTCTTAGATTAGAACGTATTGATGGTTATGAATTCGAGACGACGTTTGATATGGAAGGAGTTAAACTCTTAATCCTGGACGAACCAAAGCCATTGGGCAAGGCAAGAGGACCGAATGCGGCGAGGCTTCTTGGAGCAGCTGTAGGTAACTGTCTTTCTGCAAGCCTATTATTCTGCCTGGAAAAATTCAGGGTCGGAGTTAAGTCAATCTCAACGGAAGTAATAGGAACCATTAAGCGTCTTGAAGGCGGTAGAATGCGAGTTGCAAAATTAGAAGTTGACATTAGCATTGATACAGAAGGCGATGAACCGAAGAGGATCGGAAAATGCCTTTCTAAATTCGAAGATTACTGCGTAGTGACCGGAAGCATAAGAGATGGGATAGATGTGCAAGTGAGTGTAAAGGACAAGAAAAGCAACCAGCTTCTATATGATAGTGATCTTACCGATGAGCTTAGTTAGAAAGCTGATCGTAAGCAACGGACCTATGATCTGCCCCCAGTAGTTGGAACACTAGTTATGTTACACATTTGTTGTTTATATAGCACTA
This sequence comes from Patescibacteria group bacterium, assembly GCA_022574495.1. GTDB lineage: Bacteria > Patescibacteriota > Microgenomatia > Woykebacterales > RBG-16-39-9b > JACZRW01. Next base: position 3,699 of record JACZRW010000055.1, read on the forward strand.
AATATCTCACTTTTTGTTAAATATTTTCTATTTGGCGAATTATGCCGACCAGCGTAAACCAAGTGTTACATATGAGTTGTAATCTTCTTTGGGTTACGGTTACCTAAAGTGCTTTCCATTTCCTATAATAAACCTCTTCTTTATAAATCTTACATTAATTACCCTTATCATTTTAATTTTTTCAAAAAATGAATAAATGTAGAAGTTTTATCTTACTATTCTGCTAAAATAGATGCAAGAGTCTCTGAAAGAAATATTTTAAACTTCGTATGATGAAAAATTAATTATTACTAAAAATATACCCATGATAACCAAGTCTAATTATTCATGAATATTATATCAGTAATGAACTAGAATCTGGTGACATGATGCCAAGGAAAATGAATGAGGTAGTGAGTTTCTCATGATTCGCAGTAAAACGGCTCATTTTTAGTTCAAATTGGATATATAAGACATCTTATATCGCCAATTAGTATTGAAATTATGGTTATTGGATGGGAATGGTTACGGATTTGTATCCAGTATTGATAACAATTTAATTCTTCTAATATTCTCAGGATCCACTTGCTGGATGCATTTGATATATCTGAAAGTTATATTTGCAGAGATTATGTTAGAATAAGAATCAATCATAAATACGAAGGAGTAAAAATTGGATATCAAATTTAACTTCAAATTGAAATTTATCTCATTATCGTTATTTATTCCATTCTTAGCACTGAGCTGTTTCACAAGTTCTGCT
>JACZRW010000056.1 GCA_022574495.1 Patescibacteria group bacterium
CGCGGGGAAGATACGTAACGCTTGTGATATCCTTTCCATTGCCTTTATGCCCCGCCCCACTACGCGGGGAGGACCCCGTTACACGGGGAGGAAGCCCGCTACGCGGGAGGAAACTCTAGGCTGCGCTCGCTTCGCTCACCAGCCGGCCACGCGGGGAAGATACGTAACGCTTGTGATATCCTTTCCATTGCCTTTATGCCCCGCCCCACTACGCGGGGAGGACCCCGTTACACGGGGAGGAAGCTTGGGCCTGACGCTACGCGAGGCCCTGAAAATATACAAGAGGTAGGAGGGGTATGTCTGAGCATGAGAACGGGTTGACCGATTTAAAATTAGCATCAGGTCTAAAAACCTTTTTTCAGCAACCTGATAGATCTTTTGGACAGATGTCACTCAATCCTCGGCCAGTTCTTCAGATAATTCGGCAATCAGTTGAAGAGTGCCCAGGAGTCTCATCCGTTCTTCTTTTTCATCTTCTTCATCAGAGTTTTCAAGTAGAAACAGGTAGCCGTTTTGTCGTAGGAAAGTTTTGGCGGATTGGCCGTCTTCCATACTTCTTTCCATATCACGAAGGCAGAAGATTTCTTTTCGTGCCTGGGCGACGATATCTTCATAACTTTTGGGTTCCTGAATATCCTTAAAAGTTTGAATGGAGTCAGGCAATTGTTTTGAAATCTCAATTAAAATCGGGTTGGCTTTAGAATTCATATCTACTCAAGATTCCTTTGAAGAAAAGATTTAGCTTGGGAGAAGTTAGAAAATATGATGAGTCAAGGTCGGTTGTTTCATATTGGTGTTGCTTTTGTTCAGATGCCATTCATGGTTTCCCAGGTGATAACAGGCATCCCCCAAATCCACCAAAATTCGGACTTCTTCTTTTCGGTTTTCTAAATATCGTGAAACTTTTAAAGCATGTTCAAAAAATTCGATGGTCTGATTCAGCTCCCCCAGTTTTTGATAATTCAATCCTATTCCCACCAACAGTTCCAATTCCTTATCATGGTTTTTAACTTCCCGATATATCTCCAATGCTTTCAAATAACACTCTATCCCTCGTGCAATCTGACTCTGTCCTAAAGTTAGTTGAAATTGCAACATGACCTCACCTGCGTTTTAATGGTTTTGCTAAGAAACCTAAATCAAACGTAAGGAGGCCATGTCATGAAGAAAGTACTGAAAAAGGGCAAAAGAGGCAACAGGAAAGAGCGGTTGGCGGCTTATAAGGAGTTTTTGAATCAGGGCCAAGGAGCCAGCCGTATAGAGTTGATTCAGATGCTGATTCCCTTGGGTTTGGCGGCGGTTGAAGAAGAGCTTCAGTCTGAGGTGAAGCGGATTGCGGGAGCCCGCTATTCCCGTGACCTGCCCCAGTATAAGAGATGGGGCCGCAATGGAGGTTCGGTTTATCTGGGAGACCAGAAGGTGTCGATAGCGGTTCCCCGTGTCCGGGATGTGTTGAACAAAGAGGAAGTGTGCCTGACCTCTTATCGTGAATTTCAAAATCCCCGGAAGATTGACGAGACAATATTCCGTCGGGTGATCAATGGAATCAGTTCCCGCAAATACGAGAAAGCGGTACAGGATGTTCCTGCTACATTTGGAATCAAGAAGAGCAGCGTGTCCCGCAAATTCATCAAAGCTTCGGCCCGCAAGCTGCAGGAATGCCTGGAGCGTGATTTGAGCGGCCATGACATCCTTGCCATATTCATTGACGGCAAGAGTTTTGCGGATAACCAGATTATCATCGCCCTGGGGATCACGCTGGAAGGGAAAAAGATCGTATTGGGGTTCATAGAGTCCAGCACGGAGAATCACAGAGTGTGCCAGGATTTTCTGAACGGACTCATGGATAGAGGTTTGAACACGGAGAATGAAATCCTGTTCATTATCGATGGAGCCAAGGGACTTCATAAAGGGATCAAGAGAGTTCTTTCGGATAAGGCGGTGATCCAGCGTTGCCAGTGGCACAAGCGGGAGAACGTTTTAAAATACCTGGATAAGAGCCATCAGTCCCACTTCCGGCGGAAACTGCAGGCCGCTTATGAACAGCCCACCTATAAGGCGGCTTCGAAACGGCTGGGACAGATCAAAAAGGAATTGGCTTTCATCAACCAATCGGCGGTGAACAGTCTGCAAGAGGGCCTGGAGGAAACACTGACTCTGCATCGGCTGGGTTTGTTCAAACAACTCGGCGAAAGCTTCAAGACCACCAACTGCATTGAAAGTATCATGCGACAAGTTGGGATATATACGGACCGAATCGGTTATTGGAAAAATAGCGACCAGCGGCAACGATGGGTGGGAACCGCTCTTCAGGAGATCGAACCCAATTTAAGAAAAGTCAAAGGCTATCGTCATCTCAAAGAACTCAGGGAAGCAATGAAAAAACTAAACTCTCAAAATAATGTGTCACACGCGGCGTGAGAAATTGTTCAATTTCAACTGAAAAAGGGATTGAATCCTTCCGATTTATCAAGCTTAGGTAGTTGATCAAGGGGTGGGAAAGAAAAATAACGTGAAAAATTTTTTTAAAAAATCTGGTCAAGCTGAAACTGACAGGTTATCTACAGTAGTAAATGAAGATGAATTTGTAGCTTTTAATCTGGCTGATAATATCATATTCAGGCAGGCATATTATGTCGAAGATGAAAGTATTGGACCTGACCTTAAAGACATTGCAAGATTCAATGGAACTTGGGTTGAATTTAATGACATTAAGGCTAATGGTAAAATAGCTCTTGCTTGTTCTTTAGCAACACCCAATTCCAATAACTCTTTATATGTTTCTTGAACTTGATGTAATCCTTTTTCCCAAAGAAAATAACCTTGTTTCTGATCTTCAATTTCACCTTCAGATGCCTGTTTATTATCTTCAGATTGTTTTCTAAAATATTGTGGATAATAATAATCTTCTACGGGAACATACCGACCACTAATCTCGTTCCAAGCGTGGTCTTTAGTTGAAGATGATGATGTAGTTTCAATTCCCACTACGTGTTTATACCATTGTCGCATAACGAACTCTGGTGCCTTGATAATCATCATGACATGCTGATGTCTGAATGGACTAAAATGTTTGTGTTTAATTAAGAATTTGGATAATCGTCTGTCTTTGTTTGTAAATTTTTCATCATAGACTTCACCTATCCGCAAAATAACATATGGGATTTTATTTTCTTTTAGATAATTTTTTTTGAATAATATTCTCAATTTTATTAAGCTGTTTTTTTATTTCTTGGATTTCTTTTTCAGCTTTTTTATTCACAGCATAATCATATTCTGCGCTAGATCTGTCTTTTTGAGTTTGTCTGTTTTGAGACATTAAGATTATTGGTGCTTGAAGTGCAGCAAGTGTTGAAAGAATGAAATTTAAGAGGATAAATGGATAAGGATCCCAACTTTGGCCAAATAATAACCAAATTGTATTAATAAAAATCCAGAACATTAAAAGAACCGAAACACTGATTATGAATATCCAGCTTCCAGCCCATTTTGTAAGAAAATCAGAAGCTTTTTCTCCAAATGTTATTTTAGATTTGTAAGTAGGATGCATATATTTTGGTCGGATTCTCATATCTTTATTTGTTTGAATATAATTATAAATCTTTTTAATTTCAATTTAATAGATTGATAACTATAAAGAGGTTACAAATGTAAAGTTTTTTAAATTATTTATTTAGTTATTTATTTAACTAATAAGAAATCTTGGAAGAAGAAATAATTTAGGAATTATAACTGTTAGTGTTTTACCTAAACATGGCAAAAGAAAATCAGGAAGATTAAAAATCACTGGAGATATTAGTCATATTGAACTTACCACAGTTTTAGGTAATTGTTCTGAAAAACTTGGTTTTAGATATACTTTAATAAAAAATAGATAATAACCAATTAATTTAATAAACTCTTTTTCTCTTTTTGTGTATGCCAAAAAAAATTGATTATGAAAAAATAGGGTTGAAATGTGGTTTAGAAATTCATCAGCAACTTGATACAAAAAAGCTTTTTTGCAATTGCATTTCTTTATTAAGGCAAGACGAACCAGATTTTGAAGTTAAGCGAAATCTTCATGTTGTAGCAGGAGAAAGTGGGGAAGTTGATACGGCTGCTTCTTATGAAGTCTCCTTGAATAAAGATTTTATTTATCAAGGATATGATACAACATGCTTGGTTGAATTAGATGAATCTCCTCCAAGAAAAATTAATCAGGAAGCATTAAGAATTGCTCTACAAATTTCAATATTGCTTAACGCAAACTCTATTTCGTTTACATTCAGCTTTTTAACTTCATCAAGCAGCAGTTTGTTTACATCTTCATCCGAATAGATAAGCCACTTTATCGTCATTGGAAAATTTTTTGGCTCCGGACTTATGGTTTTCAGCCATAGCCTTTCTCCGCCTTGCATT
>JACZRW010000057.1 GCA_022574495.1 Patescibacteria group bacterium
AGAATTATTCCTTTAAGGGGCTCGTGGGTTGAATTTGCTACAAATATAAGCTATGTGATGTTTGTTTATATTGATAGAAGAAAAAAATTTCCAGCAACAACTCTATTAAGAGCATTAGGTTTTGAAACAGATGAAGAAATTTTAAATCTATTCAATTTAATTGAAGAAGTTAATACAAAAAAAGTTAAACTTGAAGGTTTTGTTGGCAGAACTATTGCTAGTGATGTATTCGATATGGCAACCGGTGAAATTTTTCTTGCTAAAGATTCTATCTTTTCTGAAGAGGATATAGACAGAGTTAATGAAGCTGAAATAGATGTACTAAAATTTATAAATTCAGAAACTTCACCCGACTTGGATTTAATTGTTAACACTCTTAAAAAAGATACTTCCCACACTCGCGAAGAAGCATTGTACGCAATATATAGACAACTTCGTTCAGGCGAAGCACCGGATATAGAAACTGCGGAAGCTTTAATTGAAAAATTATTCTTTAACGACAAGAGATATGATTTAGGGGATGTCGGTAGACACAGAATGAATGACAGACTTAATTTGAATATCGATGAAAATACTACAATACTTACTATTGAAGATATAATTGAAATTATGAAATATATTATCAAATTAAGAGTAGGAAAAGAACATGTTGATGATATAGACCATTTAGGAAACAGAAGAGTAAGAACTGTAGGCGAACAACTTGGCCAACAGTTTAATATCGGTATGTCAAGAATGGCTAGAACAATTAAAGAAAGAATGAATATTCGCGACACCGAAAATTTCACACCTCAAGATTTAGTAAATGCCAGAACCATTAGCAGTGTGATAAATGCATTTTTTGGTACGAATCCGCTTTCACAGTTTATGGATCAAACAAATCCTCTTGCTGAAATGACGCATAAAAGAAGAATGTCTGCCTTAGGTCCTGGTGGTTTAACAAGAGAAAGAGCAGGTTTTGAAGTACGTGATGTACACTATACACATTATGGTCGTCTCTGTCCAATAGAAACTCCTGAAGGACCAAACATAGGTCTTATTTCTTCCTTAACTATTTATGCAAGAGTAAATCGTTACGGATTTTTAGAAACACCTTATAGAAAAGTTGAAAAAGGTAAAGTAACAGGAGAAGTTGAATATTTAACTGCCGAACAGGAAGACCTTTATACAATAGCCCAGGCAAATGCTTTGCTTGATAAAAAAGGAAAGTTTGTCCTTGAAAGAGTGAAATCAAGAAAGAAAGGTGAATTTCCTATTTCACACGGAAAAGATGTACAATATATGGATGTAGCTACGTCTCAATTAGTAAGTGCTGCAGCTGCAATGATTCCTTTCCTTGAACATGATGATGCTAACAGAGCTTTAATGGGTTCAAACATGCAGAGACAAGCTGTTCCTTTACTAAAACCTGAAGCACCTATTGTTGGTACTGGAATGGAACAAAAATTAGCACGTGACTCAAGAGCTCTTATTATTGCCGAAGGTAACGGAAAAGTAGAATATGTTGATGCAAATAAAATAATTGTTAATTATGATATTAACCTGAACAGTGTTGAATATTTAACAAGTTTTGACGATTCGCATTCGGTAGAATATGCTTTAACAAAATTTAGAGGTACAAATCAGGAAACGTGTATCAATCAAATTCCAATAGTGAAAGAAGGACAGAAAATAACTGAAGGTGAGGTACTTGCTGATGGCGGTGCAACCGAAGGTGGAGAAATTGCTTTGGGAAGAAATGTATTGGTTGCCTTTATGCCTTGGAGAGGTTATAACTTTGAAGATGCAATTATTATAAATGAAAAAATAGTAGCTAATGATACTTATACATCTATTCACATTGAAAAGTTTGAACTGCAGGTAAGAGAAACAAAACGCGGAGAAGAAGAACTTACAATGGAAATACCCAACGTAAGTGAAGAAGCTGTAAAAGATTTGGACGAAAACGGTATAATAAGAGAAGGAGCTCAAGTAAAAGAAGGTGATATTCTTATTGGTAAAATTACACCAAAAGGTGAAACAGATCCGACTCCCGAAGAAAAGCTTCTTAGAGCTATCTTTGGCGATAAAGCCGGTGATGTGAAAGATTCGTCTTTAAAAGCTCCTCCCGGACTTAAAGGAACAATTATAAATACAAGACTTTTCAGCAGGAAAAGAAGAGATGACGAAGCTAAAAAAGCCGAGAAAAAAACACTCGAAGATCTTAAACATCAACATAACTTAAAGTTGAAAGTACATTATGAAAAACTTGTTTCTAAATTAACCAAACTTACAGAAAATGAAACTAGTACCGGTGTAAGAGACCTTGATGGAAGTGCGGTTTTAAGAAGTGGTTCAAGTATAAAAGATACAACTTTTAGTTCTTTAGATGACGTAACAAAATTAGATTACACTTTAGATTGGTTTAGTACAAAAAAACTAAACAGTCATGTTCAAAAATTATATGTTAACTATTTTGATGTTCTTTCTGATTTTGAAGATGAATACAAAAAAGAAAGAATTAAAATTACAAGTGGTGATGAACTACAACCCGGTATTATTCAACTAGCTAAGGTTTACATTGCCGTAAAACGCAAGTTATCTGTAGGTGATAAAATGGCTGGCAGACACGGTAACAAAGGTGTTGTTGCTAAAATAGTTCCACCAGAAGATATGCCTTACTTACCAAACGGACAACAGGTTGATATAATTCTGAATCCTCTCGGTGTGCCGTCAAGGATGAACCTTGGGCAGTTGTATGAAACAGCTTTGGGTTGGGCAGGCAAAATACTGGGAGTAAAATTTGCTACTCCGATTTTTGATGGTGCAAAAATAGAAGATATTGATGGATGGCTTGACAAAGCTGGCCTTAAACACGGAAGTAAAACTATACTTTATGATGGTCGCTCAGGAGAGAAATTCCATCAAGAAGTAACTTGTGGTTATATTTATATGCTAAAACTTCACCATCTTGTTGATGACAAAATACACGCAAGATCAATTGGTCCATATTCTTTAATTACTCAGCAACCTCTTGGAGGTAAAGCTCAATTCGGTGGACAAAGATTTGGAGAAATGGAAGTTTGGGCATTAGAAGGTTATGGCGCTGCAAGTATTCTTCAAGAGATTTTAACTGTAAAAAGTGATGATGTGGCAGGAAGATCAAAGGTTTATGAAGCAATAGTAAAAGGTGATAATTTACCTGAACCAAACATTCCTGAGTCGTTTAACGTACTTATTAAAGAGCTTCAAGGTTTGAGCTTGGATATTAAAATAAATTAGTATAGTGAACTTACTTTATTACATAGAAATTAGGAGATAACAATGGCTTATAGAGTTCAAGAAAATGCGATGAGAAATATAAAAAAGATAACAATATCTTTGGCAAGTCCCGATGCTATTTTATCTAGATCTCACGGCGAAGTAACAAAACCGGAAACAATTAACTACAGATCTTTCCGTCCTGAAAAAGATGGACTTTTCTGTGAAAAAATATTTGGTCCGACTCGTGATTGGGAATGTTATTGCGGTAAATATAAAAGAATAAGATACAGAGGAATAATTTGCGATAGATGTGGTGTTGAAGTAACGCAGAAAAGTGTTAGAAGAGAAAGAATGGGACATATTGCTCTTGCTGTTCCTGTGGTTCATATATGGTTTTTTAGAGCTCAACCCTCTAAAATTGGTAATATAATAGGAATTAGCTTAAAAGAATTGGAAAAGATTATTTATTATGAATCTTATGCTGTAATCAATCCTGGTCCTACAGGATTAAATAGAATGGATTTAATATCAGAAGATCAATACTATGAAGTTTTTAACTCTTTACCCCCTGATAATGAAAAACTTGATGATGATGATCCAAATAAATTTATTGCAAAGATAGGCGGTGACGCAGTAAAAGAAATTCTTAGCAATACAGATATTGCACAACTTTCAACCGAATTAAGAGAACAGCTAGAAGTTGAAACTTCTCAGCAGAAAAAAACTGATCTGCTAAAAAGATTAAGAGTTATAGAAGCGTTCAAAGAAGAGGAAAGTAAAGTCGAAAATAAACCTGAATGGATGGTTCTTGACTACGTACAAATTATACCACCGGAGTTAAGACCTTTAGTACCTTTGGAAGGCGGAAGATTTGCAACAAGTGATCTTAATGACCTTTATAGAAGAGTTATTATTAGAAACAACAGGTTGAAAAGACTTATTGATATTAAAGCTCCAGAAGTAATTTTAAGAAATGAAAAAAGAATGCT
>JACZRW010000058.1 GCA_022574495.1 Patescibacteria group bacterium
TTTTAACGTAGTGAATGGCGAAGTGATACAATCAACAACATCGACTAACACCTAGTGTAATTTGAGGTTTTTCAGCAAGATAATGTTTCCAACCTTTTTAACCTTTTCAAAGTACTTTTCATCAGCAGTTACAAATGTAAAACCGGCTAATTTGGCTAAATAATGATAAGAAGCATCGTAGAAAGTTACATTGTGCTTTTTTCCGAATTTACCAATCTCTATTAGCTCGCTACTATCGAACTCATGTGTTGGAAACCCTATATCTAAAACGAACACATATAAACTTTCGTAATCCCCACCCTTCTTCATAAGAGTGTTACCAACCTCAAAAACCCAAAAACTGGGCAATAAAATTTCCGCTTTACCTTCTTGAAAATTCTTAATAACACCCAAAGCAATTTGTTGGTCCTCTTCCCTCTCAACTATAATTAGTTTGAGGATTACTGAGGCATCTAGAACAAAGGTCATTAGTGGCTTTCTCTGTCTTCCCTAACCAATTTAACGACAGTGCCAGCAGGAAGAGGCTTTTGCTTTTTTCTAAGCTCTAAGATTCGCTCGTAAACCCCAGCTCTACTTTTTTCTTTAAGAAAGTTTTCTGTAGCATTAACAACTAACCGACTGCGGCTACCAGCAGGAATTTTACGCAATCTTTCAGCTACCTCTTTGGGAAAAATAATATTAATACGCTCGAACTTGGACTTCTTCATAGCTATACATTACACCACACATTACACACTAGTCAAGTGCTGAGGTCCTCTTCTAGCATTTTTAATGTAAGATACAAACTATGAAAGCTTCACAAAAGCTGCAGCATCTGTTCCTTTTATCTTTAGCTCTAGTTTACGTCCACGGCCTTGAGGAAATTCTAACGGGATTTCAATATAAAGATTCTCATATTGCCTTCGGTGCTAAAATGCTTGGAACTAGCCCTGAATTATTTTACTGGGTAACTCACATTATATTCTGGCTTTTATTACCAATTATTTACTTTATTTTCAGAAATAGTAAATATGGACTAGTGCTAGCAGGGGTTTTCGGAATTATTTTTATTGAGGAATTTCATCACCTGATAAAAGGAGCGCAGAGTCTACAATATTCTCCAGGTGTGTTTACTGCTCTTTTCTATCCAATTCTTGGAATATTCTTTTGGAAACAATGGCTAAGAGACTGGCGGTCTAAGACTTAAAGGTAGGAGTATTTATTTAAAAGAGGCTGAATCTCATACACCCCAGATAATTTAAACTGTGTCACAAACCCCTTGAATCTGAATAATCCTCTGTTTAGGCTTGCGTTCTTTGAACTAAAGAAGCTTCGCGGGTCGCCACCAATAGTATACTTATAATCCTTGACATCGGAAGTATTATTAGATAATCTAAGGTAAAGGATACTGTTATCATGCCCGAAGATCAAAACCCAACTAAACCAAACCCAAATCTGCCTGCTCCTGGGGCATCTTCACAACCTGCTGCAAATCCGTCAAGTCCAACTCCTTCTCCATCAGTGGAGAACCCAAATCCAGTATCCCCCTCGACAGATCCAGCAACGGCGAGTCCACCACCAGCAGAAGATAAAAATCCAACACCACCGCCGGTAGATACAGCAACTGCTCCAAAACCTGCATTAGATCCAACGGCGCCTGCCGTACCAGAACCATCAGTTGCTAACCCACCACCTGCGTCTACACCTACAGAAAGTCCACCAGATGGATCTACAGCACCCGAAGTTGGAGCATCTCCACCACCACCTCCACCAACACCAGTAGCTAGCACTCCTTCATCGCCTGGTCCGTCGGAACCTGTTTCGGCAGTACCTTCTGCCCCAGTAACTCCACCTAATCCCATAGGTGGAAATGAAGTAGTTGTAGGACCACCTTGGTTAAGAGCTGGCACACAAGGGGCACAACAAGAAACTGCTCCACAAAACCTTTCACCTCAATCAGGAGTTACGCCTGCACCATGGGAAGGTCAAGCTCCACAAAATGAACAACAAGTGCAAGCTACATCGGTAAACAAAGAAGGTGGGTTCCCAGTAATAATTTTTGTAGTGATTGTTCTTGCAATTCTAATTGCAATTGGAGTATTCCTATTTGTTCAAGGCGCGTTACCTTTTTGAGGCTGGGTCGTGCTGAAATCCGACGAAGCTTTATGCGAAGTTGGATTAATCTAAGACCCAAAATTTCTTTTCGCCAATTTGTAGTAATCTAGCGCTTTTCGTAATTGATTTTTATCAAAATCTGGCCATAAAATATCCGTAAAGTAAAGCTCGGCGTAAGAAAGCTGCCAAAGGAGAAAATTTGATAAACGTTTACTTCCACCAGTACGTATTAAAAGATCTGGGTCAGGTAAACTAGCCGTATAGAGATTCCTATTTAGATTTGCTTCTGAGATAGGATCCTTATTATCAATAGTTTTCTGGGCGGCTTTAACGATTTCTTCACGACCACCATAATTAATGGCTATTGTCAGCTCACCCTTCTTTCCTTTGTGTAATTCTTTTTTTGCTTTGCTTATTATAAATCTACTAGCTCTAGGGAGTTTTTCAAAATTACCAATAAAATTTAATCTTATCCCCTCCCTTTTTAATCTTTGCCGATATTTATCATAACCCTCCTTCAACAGGTACAACAGTCCTCTTATTTCTTCTTTTGATCTCTCCTTATAATTTTCCGTCGAGAGAGCGTAAACAGTCACATACTTTATACCCATTTTTCCTGCTATTTCAACTGTATTTATTAAACTATCGATTCCTTTCCTATGACCCTCAAACTCCGAAACTTTGTTCCGCTTTGCCCAGCGACGATTTCCATCCATGATTATTGCGATATGTTTTGGAAAATTGCTCTTCATAATTGGCATTATCGTTAAATGCTAACTAAATTGCAAATAAAATTTTGTTTGACTGGTGTGAATCAAAAAGTTAAACTAAAATTACATGAGTTCTGCCCCAGTAGAAAATAGAAAACCACCCGCTTCTTCAAAGGAGGAGACTGAATTACTAAGCGAGGTTGTAAAGCTACTCAACCGCATAGACAAAGCATCTCTTCCCCCAGAACTAAAGGAAAATACAAAAGAAAGCTTGTATAGATTGAATAGATCGATGAGATTTGGTTCGTATCAAGCTGAATACGAAAAAACAGCTCGGTATATCGAACGGATAGTTTCTCTTCCTTGGAATACTAGAAGTGAGGACAAATTAGACCTAGTGGAGGCTAAAAAAATTCTGGATAAGAACCACTACGGTTTAACGGATATAAAGAATCGGATATTGGAATATTTAGCTGTTTTGAAACTAAGGAAAGAGAAGGAAAAAAGTGGAGTAATAAAATTTAGCCGTTCCCCCGTAATATGCTTAGTTGGGCTTCCAGGAACGGGTAAGACCTCGTTTGCAGAATCTGTAGCAGAAGCCCTTGGTAGAAAATTTGTACGAATTGCCATGGGAGGAATGAGCAATGCTCTAATATTAAGAGGGCAATCCAAAGCAATTCCAGAGGCTGAGATGGGACAAGTCATGAAAAATTTAAGGAGAGCCGGTACAAAAAATCCTGTTCTTCTTCTTGATGAGATTGATTCAACTTCAGAAAAAGCCGAAAGTGATCTTATGGGTGTACTACTCGAACTACTAGACCCAGAGCAAAATTTTTCATTCACCGATTATTACTTGGATTACCCATTTGATTTATCCGAAGTTTTATTTATTTGTTCCGCTAATCAAGTTGGAAATATAACCAGAGCGGTTGCAGACAGACTAGAAGTAATTATCATGCCTAGGTACACGGATGAAGATAAAATTAAAATTGCCCGAGACTACATACTGCCAAAAGAATTTGAAAATGTAGCCTTAGAACCCTCGATTGTTAAATTTACAGATGACGTATGGCCTTATATTATTAAACCGTTTGGGTATGATATCGATGTCAGGAGTTTGCAGAGAACAGTTAATGCTATTCTTCGAAAAGTAGCCCGAGCCTACATTGAAGGTAGAGTAAAGGAAGTAACTATTTCAAAAACAAATCTACCAGAATACCTTCCATCGTGGTAAAATATAATTATGAGTAAAGAGAAAATTAAGCAACAAGGACTTTCCTCAATAATCTTCGCCGAAATAATCCTTTTTGCGACATTATTGCTGATTTTTCTAGTTGCTATTATCGCTTATTTTAGCTAAAAATATTTATTTTTCCCATTTTAGGCCAATCTAATTTTATAGGATAACT
>JACZRW010000059.1 GCA_022574495.1 Patescibacteria group bacterium
TTGTTGGTGGGGTAATGGCCTACCAAGACGACGACGGGTAGGAGGTCTGAGAGGATGATCTCCCACAATGGTACTGAGACACGGACCATACACCTACGGGTGGCAGCAACCGGGAATCTTGCGCAATGGGCGAAAGCCTGACGCAGCGACGCCGCGTGGAGGATGAAGGCCTTCGGGTTGTAAACTCCTTTTATTAGGGAATAAGTCCGGCTTTTGTCGGATTGACTGTACCTATTGAATAAGGGCCTGCTAACCACGTGCCAGCAGCCGCGGTGATACGTGGGGCCCAAGCGTTACCCGGATTTACTGGGCGTAAAGCGTGCGCAGCCGGTTTTGTAAGTCTTTATTTAAATCTGCGGGCTCAACCCGCAAACTGGTGAGGATACTGCATAACTAGATGACCAAAGGGGATGTCGGAACAGTTGGTGGAGTAGTGAAATGCGTTGAGATCAACTGGAACACCAAAGGCGAAGGCAGACATCTGGGTGGTATATGACGGTGTTGCACGAAAGCGTGGGGAGCAAAACGGATTAGATACCCGTGTAGTCCACGCCGTAAACGATGGACACTAGATATCGGGCTGGTGACGGTTCGGTGTCGTAAGCTAACGCGTTAAGTGTCCCGCCTGGGGAGTACGGCCGCAAGGCTAAAACTCAAAGGAATTGACGGGGACCCGCACAAGCAGGGGAACGTGTGGTTTAATTCGAGACAGAACGAAAAACCTTACCAAGGCTTGACATGTAAGTGTTAGGACGCCGAAAGGCGAACGACCTCTTCGGAGGAGCTTACACAGGTGCTGCATGGCTGTCGTCAGCTCGTGTCGTGAGATGTACCGTTAAGTCGGGTAACGAGCGCAACCCCTACCGTTAGTTATATTTCTCTAGCGGGACTGCCCCTTTTTAAGGGGAGGAAGGTGGGGACGACGTCAAGTCATCATAGCCCTTATGTCTTGGGCTACACACACGTTACAATGGATGTTTACAACGGGTAGCGAGATAGTGATATTTAGCCAATCCCACAAAGGCATTCTCAGTTCGGATTGTAGTCTGAAATTCGACTACATGAAGTTGGACTTGCTAGTAATCGCAGATCAGCATGCTGCGGTGAATACGTTCTCGGGTCTTGTACACACCGCCCGTCAAGTAGGGAAAGTCGGGGGCACCCGAAAACTCAATTTATTGGGGCTAAGGTGAATTCGGCGATCAATGCTAAGTCGTAACAAGGTATCCCTAGGGGAATCTGGGGATGGATCACCTCCTTTCTAAGAAAAGTGAAATTTTGCAGAGCGTGAAGCGCTTTCAAACTCACTAATTCAAAAGCCAAGGAGTCGGGTAGATAGTTAATTACCCTAGGTTCGATTCTCACGAGTCGGACCATGTCACCTCGGCGTTGCCGGGAAGAGCGTTCACCCTACTACGTTTTGAGTTGTCAAACGAGAAAACCCCGTAATTTACGGGGTTTTTCTGTATCCTGTTTGCTAATTGGTCTATAGATTCTTTATAATTTAGTAGATGAGCCTGCCCAAGAAAATTCTATTATTCTCCTTGGTTGGTATAGTTTCCTTTATAGGGATACTTCCGATAATAGTTTTTTTTCTGATTGGTATTTTAAGTATCTTCTCAAAAGACATCCCTCCTATTAACGATACTGATTTGCAATTAGAGAAGGTTGAGGTAGTCAAGGAAGAAAATTCCTACTATCAACTAATCAAAATAGAAGAAATTATAGATTTTAGTGAGAATGAAGCTAAAATAATTTCAAACTATGCAAAAGGGAAGGATTGGGATGAAGATTTCGTAAAAAAATTAATTTCCAAAAACCAAAAGGCCCTGTCAGTTTTTGATGCAGCAGTTGAAAAGACCTATTTCCAGGATCCTGAGTTCACAGACCCCACAAAAGTTTCGATTTCATCCCTTGTAACCTCACTAAAACCAGGGGATATTTTAAAAATTACAAATTTGAGTTCAATAAAAGCTATCTCGGCTGCTAAAAAAGGCCAAGACAAAAAAGCGTTTGATGAAGCGCTTAAATCAATAAAGCTTGGCCATAAAATGCAAAATTCTCAGGGATCTCTAATACACTATTTCTTAGGAACGGCAATAAAGAGTATAGGGCTTTATACTGTCCAAGATTTGTTAAAAACTACGTCATTAGATAACTCTAGCCTGAAAGATTACCTAAGTAAGATAAGTGAGTATAGTGACAACAAAAAAGGTTTAGAACTTGCAATAAAGATAGAATATACAGTACAGGTAAGTGCTGTGGATTCTATTACAGAGTCCATTGATCCTAATGAAGCAGTTCAAAAACTGGCATGGGGTAGTTTTTTATTTGGTAAAAAAATTGAACAAAGCAGTTTTTATTTTCAGCCAAATAAAACAAAGAAAATGTTTGCCGATAATGCCAGGTTAGTAATAAAGGACATTGATAAACCATGTGGGATTGTGGAACAGAGAGAAGTTGAAAAAGTTGCGCCTTCAAATGCAATTGAGATGTTATTTACCGAGAATGCTATAGGAAAGATGATTCATGACATTACGTTGATTAGCTTTGGACCTTTCCAAAATAAAAGATGTGATGTTGAACTTTTAGTTTCAGCGACTCGTCTCTTGGTCGCCATGAAGATGTTTAAGACTGATTTATCTACTTACCCAAGTAGTTTGGTAGATTTGATCCCAGATTACATAATAGAAATACCAGTGGATCCTTATGATGGTAAACCAATTAGGTACTCATCTTCAAAAAAGATTATTTATTCAGTTGGTCAAGATCTAATTGATTCTGGAGGAAGTACTGGTGACAACTTGGAAAAAATGAAGGATCCAACCTTTAAAATTGCCTTTTAAAACTTCGTGGTTAATCGTTACGTTTTGAGTTGTCAAACGAGAAAAAGACCCCGCAGATTGCGGGGTTTTTCTTTGCTATAGAAATTTTTAAATTTAGGAAATAAGAAGTTTAATGGGTATAGAATATTTCTTTTCAAGTTTCTTGTAGCTTTTTGACTTTGCGTAGATTGCTTGGACCCCGATTGTTTTGACTTCCAGTGAAGACAAGGTCTCGAGAATTGTTTCGACAGTTCCGCCTGTACTTATTACGTCATCGATTATTAAAACTTTTTCTCCTTTTTGAAAATGATTGAAATATAAATCTTGCTGATAATAACCAGTTTTCCTTCGCACCTCTAATTCCTCCATTTCATAGGAGGGTGCAGCTCTTAGTATGTTTATTGATTTATTAAGTTTCAAAGCCGCCATTATTCCCCAGGTATGACCGCCTGGTTCAGGGGAAACTATATAATCAAAATCTGGAAAATGTTTGTTTATTGAATCCACCATACCATTCGTTATTTCCTTCAATAGCTTAGCTTCGATTTTTGTTCCTCGTTCCCCAAAAGGAAGAGTCTTAAATTTATATTTTTTTGATCCTGGTTGGGGAAGCTCTATGGTTCGTGCGGTTTTTATTGCTTTTTCTAATTCTGGAAATTCGTTAAACATTTCTTGTTTCCGTGTAAGTTGAATATCAAAAGGAATTTTAAAGTGTCTAATATGAACAGTCAAGTAAAGAAAGTTTTGCATTAATATTGATAAGTTGGATAATTGTGTGTAAAATAGCTGTCTGCGAGTGCTGCGTCCGCTTTACGGACTAGACTCAGCTATGGGCACGTAGGATTCTCCATACTTTCAGAACTTTTCAGTTCTTCAAGTAACTACGAATCCTGCGCTACGATTGTAAATCGTAGCTAATGCTCAGTGGTACGAGTGCGGTTATGACTTTTGCGCGCGTAGCTCAGTGGTTAGAGCACTACACTGATAATGTAGGGGTCCATGGTTCGAATCCATGCGCGCGCACCATTATAGCGCAAAAGC
>JACZRW010000060.1 GCA_022574495.1 Patescibacteria group bacterium
AAGAATTAACTACAAAGGAGAGTAGAGGCCAGAGAGAAAGACGACTTTAAATTGTCGGATAAGATTCGTGACGAAATAAAGGCCAAGGGATACGAAGTCGTTGATTCAAAAGAGGGCCAAAAATTAAAAAGGATTATAAATTGAGAAGTTTGCAAGTTGTAGTTTAGTTCGAAAATGAGTTAAAATATATTTGAAATTTATGTTTGCCCCACTGCCGAAGCACAAAGCCTTTAAACACCTTTCTTCTGGATTTACTTTGATAGGCAAGCCTGTTAAAGCAAAACCTTCCGGCTTTACTATAATAGAACTCGTAGTGGTAGTGGCTATTTTAGGTATTTTTGTACTAATTGCCTCTCAGACTCTTGGATTATTTACCCAACAAGTTAATCTAAATACAACTTCCCAACAAATAGTCAGCACCCTACAGCTAGCCAGAAACAAAACCCTAGCGGCCGAAGATGAATCTCAATTTGGAGTGCATTTCGAACAATCGAAGTACACTTTGTTTAAAGGCTCCCCTTATGTTTCCACTGATCCAGATAATGTGGAATACGATCTATCTACCACGGAAATTTATGAGATAAATCTTACTGGGGGAGACGATATTATTTTTGACCGTATTCGGGGGACAACAGCAAATAGTGGTAATATAAAGGTGTGGTTATTAGAAGATAATAGTAGAACCGAGACAATTTTGGTAAATTCTTCTGGTTCTATTAGCCTATTAGAGTCAGTTAACCCATCTTGTCCCGGAATGACTTGTCCAAGAATTGTCGATGCTCGCCATCTTCACTTTAATCTTGGTTGGAGTATCCTTGGTGCTTCAGATCTAATTTTTGTGTTTCCTGATGATAGTAGTTATACAGAGACTATTCCAATGGCAGGATTTTTTAACGCAGGGTTTACTGAATTTGATTGGGAAGGTAAGATAACAGTAAATGGCTCCGACCAAATATTTAGAGTGCATACTCATCCGCCACTTAATGTATTCGTTACCACTCTTTCGATACACAGAGATGGGCAAAAGAATGATAAGGCAGTAAATATCTCAATCGACAGCAATGAAATTGTTTCTTATAATGCAGTTGGAGATGCTACGAGAGGAAGTGCCGGTGGTATGATGGAGGCTCAGTAGTTGTGTATGAATTACTTACCTAAAAAACAAAAAGGGTTTGGACTTATAGAGATACTTATTGTTGGATCAGTAATTGGTATTGGTTTTGTAGGTCTAGTGGCATTCTTAGTAAATTCCTCAGGTACCACATTTAAAATAACCAGGAATACCGAGGCGGTGTCTCTAGCTAAAGAAGGGATGGAAGCAGTAAGGAACATGAGGGATGAAAGTTGGAAGTTAAATATTAAAGACCTCCTAACAAGTACAACCTACTACCCAGAAATCTCCGGAAATAAATGGACCTTAACCACGACAGCTCCACCTCTAATCAACGGTCTCTACACGAGAACAGTGCTGATTGACAGTGTAGATAGAGATGTAAATGCTGATATCGTCCCATCTGGAACACTAGATGATAATACAAAAAGAATTACGGTTACCGTTACTTGGAAGGAAAATCAAAAAACAGAAGACGTGACTATCGAAACTTATATTACGAATTTTTTGGATAACTGATATATAAAAATGCCAAATTTCAAAGTTCAAATGCCAAATTTAATCAAAAAAGGATCTACCCAGCTAAATTTTGTTAAGAAAAACTCTGACGGTTTTACTTTGATTGAAGTGTTGATTTACGCGACAATATTTGTAATTATCGGGGTGGTGATTAGTTCTTATTTTATTCAAATTGTAAGTGTTACCGAGACTTCTAGAAGAGCTAGAGAATCAAATGATAACGCATCTAGAGCAATGAATGTGATCACTCAAGAAATACGGCACGCTACGGCTGTTTACACCCCCACTAGTAAATTTGGTACTAATTCGGGGCAATTAAGTCTAGAGACTACCAGAGACTTACCTGACGAAGAAAACACCACCTACGTGGATTTTTATTTAGACGATGAAGGGATATACTTAAAGAGAGAGGATCAAGTGGAGGAGTTGCTGACTTCGGAAAAGGTAAAGGTGACCAATTTTACTTTTACTCACCTCACTGGTGGTACGGATACGTCGGTACAAGTAAATCTGACAGTAGAGTATATAGACGCTGCATCGGGGCCCAAGACGCCGGTAACGCTGACGCAGACAGCATCATTAAGATCATTTTAGAAATATGTTACGTGAATTGGGTAAAAATTTAAAAAATGAAAAAGGGCAGATGGCTTTGGTTACGGTGGTGACCATACTGGCCGCCGGTGTAGTGCTAGTGGCTGCCTTGGGGATACTAACTTTCAATGAGATAAAAAAAATTAACAACGTAGAGAAAAGTGAGCAAAGTTATTACGCGGCTGAAGCAGGTATAGAAGATGCAATTTTACGAGTGAGAAGGAATATGAGCTACCCTACTTCTCCTACCACTTATACACTGTCGGTTGGTAGTAGTACTGCTACCGTAGAAATAACATTACCTTTAGAAAATCTTAACATCATATCTATCGGAGATTCCGAAAATAGAATAAGAAAGGTGGCGGTAAATATGAATGCCACCCCATCCAATATTAATAGTAACTTCAATTACGGTGTACAAGTCGGGGCGGGGGGATTGGTGATGGCCGCAAACTCAAAAGTATTAGGAAATGTATATTCAAATGGGAAAATAGAAGGTGCTTCTTCTCACCCTGAGATTATCGGTGATGCTTTTTCGGCTGGGGGATTAATAGATCTTATGGATATAGTTAAAACTGAACCAGCCGCTAGTGATGGAAATGGACATTCCAATACAATCAATAATTCTAATATGGAAGGTACTCCTTTTTGCAAGTTTGGAGCTGGGAATAATAAACTGTGTACTCCAGCGTCAGATCCTTCCAATATCCCACTTCCTTTAACCCCTGAAGATATAGAGATACTACAGAATCAAGCGGCCAGTGGCGGTGAACAATCAACCACTACTATTTCTGGAAGTGGTAATACTTTGGGACCAAGAAAGATAGATGGTGATCTTATTATATCGTCTAATTCCGAACTCACCGTGACGGGGACTATCTGGGTGACTGGCGATATTACTTTAAATTCAAATATTTTGATAAAATTAGATCCTGCTTTTGGAACTGATAGTGGCGCTTTTGTTGCCACTGAAGAAATAGTGATTGATAGTAATGTAACTGTATGTGGTTCTGATGGCGGGAGTGGTAATACTTGTAATCCCAATGTAAGTGAGAGCTATATTATGTTCTTGTCTACCAGTACATCAAGTTCAAGTAGTGATCCCGCGATTTCCATGAGCGCCAATACCGATGCCGCCATTTTATATTCTAGCGCGGGTCTTACCAAAGTAAATGCCAATACCGATGTATTTGAAATTACTGCTTTCCAACTCGAGATTGAGTCAAATGCATCGGTTAGTTATGTAAGTGGTTTGGCAGACACTGATTTTTCTTCTGGTCCGGGTGGGGTATTTAGTATCAACAGTTGGAAAGAAGTACAATGAGGCTAAAATCGCTTGTGAACTTAATTATTTAATGCTACCATCGAGATATACTGCCTATGATACCTGGTTTCGGCAAAAGTCAAAGAGAGCTTAATTTAATACCGGAAGAGCAGCAAAAGCTTAAATCAAGAAAAATAAAGATTGTTGTAATAGTAATTTCTGCCGTAGTTATTTCCTTACAGATTGGGGTGTTTGTGGTAGCGCAAGGTCTAGTGT
>JACZRW010000013.1 GCA_022574495.1 Patescibacteria group bacterium
TTTGGAATTCATACCTTTGGTCTTTTATTTTCGATCGATGTTTTGATTTTGGATAAAGAAAAAAAGGTGGCGGTGCTGAAAGAAAATTTAAAACCGTTCCGATTTTTCTTATGGAAACCCCACTATAATACGGTATTAGAACTTCCCCAAGGGACAATTCAGAAATCAAACACCGAAATTGGGGATAAACTGTCACTTAAAAATTAAAGCATTTGGTAGACTGCGGCCCGGCCCAACTTTGTAGGATCCTTGGTAGTAAAGGGCGGTACTTCCCCCACCATCTAGATTTAAAGCGTGAGTAACACCTAAAGTCACCAATATATTTGCAAATTCAGGCACGGTGGCATTACGCGCATTGATTAGATAAACCATACTACCCTTTACGGCTACTCCTCCACGATTAGCACGAATATTTTGAGCGCTGGTGAGTGAGTAATTGCCCACGATATTTTTCCCATTGTAGACAAGACCAGGGAAATTTACTAATCCTGCTTTAATGCCTGAAAGACCAGAATAAGAATTGGCCTGAGGGTAAAAAACCGCTCCGCCAGAAGTAAAGGCCATCATGGCTCTATTACTCCAAAATAACTTGTCTTCATTTATCCATTTTTTCAATCTAGAATTATAAACAGGTAAATCAAACGAATTTATTTTTCCGGCGCAAGAAATATAATCAGGTGGGCAAAAATAGGTACCGTGCATTCCCGCAAAACCCCCATTTTCTGATATGTAAGTCTGAAGAGATTTGGTGGCACAACTGTTACTACAATTGGAACTTATGGCCGTATCTGTTACTACAGTAGTACTTGAAAGATTAGCCCCGATGGCGTCCACGGTGAATGTTCCAGAGCCGATCTTGACGGTTAGTTGGCAGTAGCCTGATGACGGAAGAGACGAACACACCGGAATTTTTGGTTTGGCGGCCGCTTTTTTGGCGGCTTCCTTGGCAGCGTCGGCCGCTTTTTTATCCCTAAGTAATTTATCAAGCGATTTACTTATATCGGTGAGTTGTTTATCTGCTTTGGAGTAATTCTTTCCAAATATCAAATCTACTATAGAGTCTAGTTTTTTGTCGATGCTTTTTACATTCACACCTTGTATCTCAAAATCTTTACTTTTTTCCTTAACCATCTCGTACTTTTCTACCACCTCATTGTAAGATTCAAGCTGGGCTCTTGCGTCATCACTCCTTAAATCCTCATTTTCCTTCATCAAATTATCAACCTTCTGCTTTAAAATTGAGCTCTCACTATTAAGATCTCTAGATATTTCTTTGAGGCTGAGAATAACAGAACGATTTGTAACCTCACCGTAAAGTATTATTCCAGTGAGTAAAATACCTATATAAATTAAAACTGCAGTAGTAGGAGCAAAGTTTAGACTTATAAGCTTATGGAAAAATCTTGGAATAGATTCTCGTATGTTCATGGGTAGTATATCTTTATTTTACTAATATTGGATAAAAAGTCCAAATGTGATCATTATCATAATAATTACAATTTGGTGATGGTATTATCTATATATGAATAAGAAATTAATTTTTATTTACAATGCAAAATCAGATACTGTCAGTGGAATAAAAGACAGTATCCAAAAGATTAAAACGGGAAAAAGCGAGTGTAGTCTGTGTACGGCTACTTGGACTGCTTTTAACGTGAAACCTTCTTGGAGTGAGAAGGAAAAGAGAATAAAGATTCCTTTTGTTTACTATCATAGAGATGATATGCCAGAGAAAGTAGAAAATTTTCTGGAGGAGAATAATATCTCATTACCCACTGTTTTGCTTGGCGAAGATGGAAAGTTTAGCGAGTTAGTTTCTAAGGAAAATCTAGATAAGTGTGAAGGAAATGATGATTGTGTTTGGAATCTTTTGAAATCTAGTTCTCCAGAAGTTTCTTGATCTCTCCTAGGTAATACCTGGTCCAACCATCTTCAATATCATCCACCTGTTCGTCTGGGACATTTTCATTAACCAAGGTTATTTCTGTCTCTTAGTTGTTTCTTTCTAATGATCATGGTGAGTCTTATCGAACCATGATAGAATCTTTACGCCATGGAAAAACAGTGGGTTGTCCTCAACGATGGTAAAGAATCCGATCTAAGAAAGGTCCTTTTAAGAAACAGAAAAGTTAAAAATGAGCAATCCTTCCTGCAGCCATATCTTCACGAACTTCCCAAAATAGGTAAACAACTTCCCCAAATAGATAAAGCAGTAGACCGTATCCAAAAAGCCATAAAAAATAAAGAATTGATATATATCTACGGAGATTTTGATGTAGATGGTATCACCGGCACGGCCATACTTTGGGAAACTTTGGATATGCTTGGTGCCAAAGTGATGCCGTATATTCCCCACCGAGAGACAGAAGGGTATGGACTTCACAGTGAAGCCTTAGAGAAACTTTCTAGTGAAGGGGCAAAGGTGGTTATTAGTGTTGATTGTGGGATAACGGCGGTGGAACAAGCAAAAATTGCCAAAAAACTTGGGATAGACCTTATAATTACTGATCATCACGAGCCATTAAATCAATTACCAAAAGCATTCGCATTACTTCACACCACGTCTCTTGCCGGAAGCGGGGTAGCGTTTAGATTTGCAGAAGCATTGTTAGAGTCAGTTAATAAACCAGAGGATGAACAATTTTTTAAAAATCTGGAACTAGCCACGATTGGAACGGTGGCCGATATGGTTCCACTTGTAGGAGAGAATAGAATAATCGTTAAAAATGGCCTGCCTCTTCTTTCAAAATCAAATAGGATAGGTTTGAAATCTTTGTACGAACAAGCATCTTTAAATAAAACCATTGGAACTGGTCAAATCGGATTCGTTATCGCACCCCGCTTAAATGCGATGGGTAGGATGGGACACGCGCTTGATTCTCTACGGTTATTACTAACTCGAAAAAAGAGTAGAGCTAGAGATCTGGCCTTTAGGCTGGGCAAGATTAATACGGACAGACAGGAAGCAACTAAAAAATCAATTGATCACGCGAAAAATTTAGTAGAGAAAGAATATAACGGTGCCAAAATGTTGGTAATCGATCACGAAAGCTACCCTCAAGGAGTGATTGGCTTGGTGGCCGGAAGATTGGTGGAGAAATATTATCGTCCTACAGTAGTGATATCCGTTAACAAGGATTTGAGTAAAGGAAGTGCTAGATCCATTTCTAACTTTCATATAACCCAAGCTCTTAGTCAAAGTAAAAAATATCTGGAAAATTATGGAGGACACCCCATGGCGGCCGGATTTTCCATAAAATCGGAAAACATTGAAAAATTTCGTGAGAAGATGATACAGCACGCCGAAAAATCACTATCAAAAAAAGATTTGATTCCCACCCTGAAAATTGATGCGAAGATTGATTTAGATAAAATAAATGAGGAGACAATGGGTATTATCAATCAATTTGAACCCTTTGGAATTGGAAATCCTGAGCCAACTTTCCTGACCGAGAATCTTGAGGTAGTAGATTCACGAACCGTTGGAGTGGATGGAAAGCATTTGAAAATGACTCTGCGAAAACCAAATGGGTCTGCATACGATGCAATTTGTTTTTCGTATGAAAAGGAAAAACCAGAAAAAGGAGATATGATAGACGTAGTCCACAATATTTCCGAAAATACTTGGCAAGGACAAAAAAGTATTCAGATGAAGGTGAAGGATTTTAGGAAAAGCCATGCCTAATTTGGTATAATTTATCTAATGGATGCAAATCCTGCCCAACCTCAAGATCCCCCAATACGAAAAAGTAAATTCCAAATATTTTTATTAATAGGACTAATCGCCATTTTAATTATTGTTGTGATTTTGGATGTACTTTCATTTATGGGAAAGATAAATTTGAAGAAATCAAGTGTGATTGAACAAAGAATAATTTATGCGATCCCAAAAGGTGATGATTATCTTTCGGACCTTGAAATATTTTCTGTAAAACTTGACGGTACAGATAAAAAACTTATTAAGGCGGTGACTAAGGAGGAACTTGCTTCACTAAATAGCAGAATTTGGCATTTTTACGATTCTTTAATCCTCAGAGGAGAAAATGAACCGATCGCATTTATTGATAACCAAGGAAATGATTTAAGCAGCAAATACAATAAAAATAACACTGAATTTGGCTATAATCTTGATTTTGCAGAACCTACCCTTTCACCTGACGGGAAGAAAATAGCTTTTATACTAAACGGGGATAAAGGCTATGGAAGTGGGCTTAAGACTTGCTCAGGTGGTAGTTGCTCCATAAATATCCGTGATGTTAAAACAAATGAGATTGAAACAGTTGAAGTGAAATTTGATACATGGTCATATAACGAATTGCTAATCATTGGTTGGACTGAAGACCAAAAGTTTTTAATTGGAACTGGATGCCAAACGACGAGTTGTACTTTAAATGGTTTCGAAGTAAACGGGACATGGGCTTTAGATTTGAAAACTAAGGATGTAAAAGAATATGGTCTAGGTGGAAGCCCTCCGTTTATTTTGCATGGTAGAGAATCGTTTGTTTATTTGAGCCTGGATAAAAAATGTTCTGCTGACTTTCGTGTTCCAACAAATTGCATGCTAAAATTAGTGGATTTGGACACTAACGATGAAAAAACGGTAGCTTATAATCCAGATGTAAAACCGACTATTTTAAGATATATGCCCAAAACAGACGAACTTTATATATTGGAGTTTAATATCTCCGGAGACGATAAAAAAAGTAACCAACTTCAGTCACACTTAAAATTATTAAGTTTGGATTCTGAAGAAGTGTTAACTTCAGAATTGGAGCCAATTTTTTCATCTGACACTATTTACGATGTTTCGGTTGACGGAAATTATGTAATTTATGGTGAACGTGGGGAGGATAGAAAAAACATATTCAAAACAAAGAATTTAGAGACTGGTGAAGTCGCGACTATTCATGAAGGTACAGTTCAATACCTCGGTCTTCTTCCCGAATCTACAAAGAGAATTAATTTTCTAACTTTTTAGTAGCCTATGGGTGACGAAGAAATATATTTAAATAATGAGCAACAAGGAAAAACTAAAGCTGGACCCTTTAAAGGGTTAAAGTTCAAAATTTTACTCATCACGATATTTTTTATTGTTTTTGCTTTAACTTATGGCGGCCTGTCAGTTCTTGAAAAACAAATAGGCATTGATAAACTAGTAGGGGATTCGAGTTCTGTAGTTGAGAAAAAAGATTCAGACACAAAAGTAGCCGTTATCCCCGATTTAAAATCCTGTTACTCTACTTTTTCTCCCGGCCTACTCCCAGATAAAATAGGTGATTATTGGAGAGGCCCTACAGATTTAGGAAGTAATGTTGCCAATGCAAGTTATTTTGGTAAGGAGGATGTTTGGAACGGATGGTGGGGGCAAGCCTTCCCTGAATTTGTAATCGAAGCTCGCAAAGTTACCAAAAACACCAAGACTTTGGATGATGTAATTAAAGGAATTAAGGATTCAGACTTTAAATCTCGAGAATCGAAGATTGTTGAAAAGAAATACGGGGGTCTTCCAGCAGTGTTGGGTTACACAAGTGACCTTTCCGAGGAAGAGAAACAGGTCTTTGGATCTATCTTTAGCACCTATATCTTTTACAAATCTAAAAACATGACAATTAATTTTTCATTACTTCCAAGATCTTCGGAAACTTTCGAAGATTTGAAAAATAAAAATGAAGAGCTGTTAAGCGACTGGGGAAATCAAATATGCGCAATTAATGAGGTAAAAAGTCGAGATCAAAAACGAAAAGAAGATTTAAAAAAGATTGCCAATGCTCTAGAAAAATATAAAAAGGATAAAGGGACATATCCTAGTAGCGATTACAGAGCCGGGAGAATTGTAGAAACAGATAATTATGAACCTATAGAGCCGAATCGCTATATTACCGATGCTATATTTATGCAGACAATGCTCAAGTACATGACTACAATTCCCCTAGACCCTAGCTTGAATGGTTGGTATGGGTATAAAGGTGGTGGAAAAACTTATGAGCTGATTGCTAATTTGGAAAATAAAAAAAGTCCGGATTGTAAGGTTAATGGTAGTCGTTGTGTTTACAAAATAGTTGATGGAAAAGTAGTTGGTAAAAAATAAGACCCTCTAAGTGAATGTTTAGGCATTTACTTATCAGTAAACCGTTTTTTATTTAATCTGATTTCTTACGCATCCAAACTACCCCACCCATTATGGGTGTTTCTAGGTGAAGATACCAACCGATCCAGCCCATCTGATCTTCTCCTTGTTATAGATAGCGATTTTTGACTATCTGACAGATGGATTATACCACCTTCAGAAATTGTGGTCTATATTGGAGAGACAAAACTATACGGTCGTATAGTTTTGTCTCCTCTGTGACTTTTAATTGTAACAAAGTTGTACGGCCGTACAATAATGTCATGATCTTGTACTGCCAGTCTCGTGAAAATAAGCGGAGCTTGCGTCCTTCGGACGTAGAGAATCACCCATATCACTATCAGGATTCTCAATCGAGTTGAGAATGACAACAATGGTGGACAAGCTGGCGGGTTTGGGATAGAATAATCCGCATGAAGCGGGACTTAGCAATCACAACTGCTGAAAAAATAGGTTCAAATGTTGATATTTATGGTTGGGTGAACACAAGGCGAGACCATGGGAAAATAATTTTCCTAGATATCAGAGATGCTTCCGGCCTTGTCCAAGTGGTTGCCACTCCAAAAAACGAAGAAGCGTATAAAGTAGCTAATAATCTTTCCGGTGAAGACGTAGTTCATATATATGGAAAAGTGGGTGAGCGACCAAAAGGAAATATAAATCAAGATATTCCTACTGGGAAAGTGGAAGTAACTGCTGACACTATCAAATTGATTAGTAAAGCAAAGGAACTTCCAATTCCTATTGAAGGTGACGGGTATGATATTGATGAACTAGTTCGCTATAAATACCGCTATATCGATTTGCGTCGTTCTCGTTTACAAAAAAATCTTAAACTGCGCCACAAACTGGTAAAGCAAGTTCACGAATTTTTAGATAAAGAAAATTTCACCGAGATTGAAACTCCGTATTTATCAAAGACTACCCCAGAAGGGGCAAGAGATTTTGTAGTTCCTTCCAGATTACAAAAAGGAAAATTCTACGCTCTTGCTCAAGCACCTCAACAATACAAACAACTTCTTATGATCGCTGGAGTGGAGAAATATTATCAGATTGCAAGAGCATTTAGAGATGAAGATTTGCGAGCGGATAGACAATTTGAGCATACTCAGATAGATCTGGAAATGGCCTTTGTGGAACAGGAGGATATCCTCGAATTAGTTGAAAAATTGATAATTCAGGTATCAAAAAAGCTAGGTAAAAAATTATCGCAAACCCCTTTTCCAAAATTAACTTATGAAGAAGCAAAATCTAAATACGGTACGGATAAACCAAATCTGGAACATTCAAAAGAGGAGCTATCTTTCCTTTGGGTAATAAATTTTCCTCTTCTTGAATGGGACGAAGAGAATAAAAAATACACCTTTTCCCACAATCCTTTCGCCGCTCCAAACCCAGAAGACATCGATAATTTAATGAAAGAAAAAGGGTTAGATAAAATAAAATCTTTACAATATGACCTGGTTTGTAACGGAGAAGAAGTGGGTAGTGGAAGTATCCGAATTACAAATCCTGAAATTCAAAGAAAAGTGTTTAAACTAATGGGTTATTCAGAAAAAGAAACCGAAGAACAATTTGGCCATCTTATATCTGCCTATGAATATGGGGCACCACCTCACGGGGGAATTGCATTGGGGCTAGATAGATTGACGGCCCTGTTTGCCCAAGAAGAAAATATTCGCGAAGTCGTTGCTTTTCCAGTAGCTTCTTCTGGTAAAACATCGGTGATGGACGCACCGAGTGAAATTAATCCAAATCAATTAAGTGACTTTGGTTTGAAAAAAGTTGGATCGAAATGACGCCTTCTCCGATGCAAAATCGGAGTAGTCGACGTTTTCTCCTCCGATTTTCGGAGGCGAAAATAAATCCTTATTGTATATACGTATCGGTAACTGCGGGCAAGTAAGCGGTGAATCCAACTTTTTTACCTTTTGATATTCCAGTACCTTCAAAAATAAATACTGGTTGAAGGTACGGTTGGTAAGGTTTTGCTTCGAAATACCCTAAAGAAATATTGGCTAAGGATATTTCGGAAAAAGATTTTTGATTTCCGGTTACAAATGAAGCTCTTCCTTGCTGAAAATCATCCCATGCTTGTTGAGAAGTTCTAATTGGGTAAAGAGAGGAACTATTTGGATCAAATTTCCAATAAGTATATCCTACTTCTACTATTCCCCTTTCTATCGTAGAATTTGTTCCTAAAATTACTCTCACTAAAGAAGTGTTTGGATTTGCCTGAACTAATGGGTATGTACCTTCAATTGGTTTCCGATACAGAAGTATCTCAACTTCATTTGCCTCAGAAAAACTAGAAACTGCTGATCGTTTTTTACCACTTTGTTTATAGAATTTCAGATTAGTTTTGCCTCCTTCTAGATCTTCCGGCAAAGAATCAACCCGTCTTAGAAATTTTACTGCCTCTTTTACTGCTTTTTCATCAGTTATTTTAAACTTACCCTTAAGAATTTCTGGATCAATAGTCGGATTATACTTATATATATATTCGTTAGTAATAATATTCATGTCCAAAGTTTTTGCTGGTTTTTTAGGATTCTTCCAAAGGTAGTTTGTCTCATTTAGTTTATTAGGGGTTTCTTCCAAACCAAATTTATCTGCTTTCAAAATTGCCTCATCTAGAGAAGATAGAGTTCCAGATGGTCTGGGGATGGAATAAACCGTAAGTTCTGACGGTGTTGCCGGAAGTGAACCTTCCGGTAGAGCAAGATTAAAACTTGTGATGGAGAGATCTGGGTTATTTTTTGGTAGCTGAGGTAATGGTAGATTGCCAAAAAAAGCAATTGGGTTATCTCGTGGAGGTGGGTTGAACCCTCTATATATTGCTCTGATGCCTATAAAAAGAAACCAAATAAATATAAGAAATAATATAATTAGTCCAATGACACCAATAATTTTTCGAATTTGGCTGGACAGCTCGAAAAGACCCATTCTTTATGAGTATAGCCTCATATTGTGATATAATTCAAGCACTTTGGAGGTTAAAAATTTATGGTAAGAGTAAGAATTCCCCCTTCACCAACTGGTGATCCTCACATTGGTACCGCCTATACTTCTCTCTTTAATTTTGCGTTTGCTAAGAAGAATAAGGGAAAGTTTATTCTGAGAATAGAAGATACCGATCGATCGAGAAATGTTGAAGGTACAGAGGAAAAAATTATCCAATCTCTTAAATGGCTTAGCTTGGATTGGGATGAAGGTCCAGACATTGGTGGACCCTTCTCACCCTATAAGCAATCGGAAAGATTAGATATTTATAAAAAGTATGCGAAGGAGTTGGTGGAAGAGAATAAAGCGTACTATTGTGATTGTTCCCCCGAAAGGTTAAAAGAAACTAGAGACAAACAACAAAGAGCGGGAGGTCTTCCTCATTACGATAGGAAGTGCAGAAATAAAAGTCTTAAGGAAAAAGGTAACTCTGTGGTAAGGATGGCAGTTCCTCTAGAAGGATCGACTACTTTTAAAGATGAGGTGAGGGGAGAAATCACTTTTCAAAATAAAGAAATTGATGATCAGGTTCTTTTAAAATCAGATGGATTCCCAACTTATCATCTAGCTTCAGTTGTAGATGACCACCTGATGAAAATAAGTCACGTGATTCGTGCCGAAGAGTGGCTTTCTAGCACCCCCAAACACGTACTTCTTTATGAAGCGTTTGGTTGGGAAATACCAAAATTTATACATTTACCAATCCTAAGAAACCCAGATAAAAGTAAGATCAGTAAAAGAAAAAACCCAGTTTCTATTATTTGGTACAAAGAGCAAGGTTATTTACCACAAGCACTACTCAATTTTTTAGCAAACATGGGGTGGTCGATGCCAAATAATATTGAAATATTTTCTATGAATGAATTTATAAAAGAATTCAGTTTTGAGAGGATAGATCCAACCGGACCAATTTTCGACATCCAAAAATTAGATTGGATGAATGGCGAGTATATTAGGAAAACAGCGAATAGGGAGTTGGTAAACTTATTAACTGATTTTACTAAAGTAGAAAAAAGGGATATCGAAAAGGTTTTGCCATTAATTAAGGAAAGGATGAAAAAACTTTCAGAGTTTGATGGGCTTACTTACTATTTCTTTGATGAAGATATAAAATTTGATATAGGGATTGTGGTGCAAAAGAAAAAAGATGAGTCAGAGACTAAGGACGTATTAGAAAAAATGAGTAAGATACTTTCAAATGTTGACTGGAATAAGGTGGCAATAGAAGAATCAATTAAAAAGTATCAAGAGGAAATCGGTTGGTCAAACATAGATTTATTTCAAACAATTAGAGGAGCGACTACTGGAAGTCTTGCTACACCCCCGCTTTTTGATACGCTGGAAGCTATTGGGAAGAATAAAGTAGTTAAAAGACTAAAGTCCTCGGCAGATAAACTTTCAAACTGAGGCTAAATTTGCTACGATTAAACTATGTTATCGCTCACCAAAGCGATCGAGTCAAAGTTCGAAGAAGATTCTTTGGATGAAAAAGCAAAATATATCCGTTTTGAGCGTCTTTCCGAGCTTTTCACTTATATAGCAGCAATCGCTGGTGTGTTTCTTTCAGTGTTGCCTTATCAGTTTCCCTTTGAACGAACCAGTTTGTATATTTTTATTTTTATACTTCTTATTTTTTTATTCATTTGGTTTAGAGTCATACCAAAAAAATATTCGGGGAAAACAAAAAATCTAATCTTTTATGCTTTAAGTATATTCTTCGTTGGGGTGGTGATTTATTTTACCAGAGGGGTTTTGAGCCCTGTCAATTTTTTATTTTATTTAACTTGTCTTGCGGTTGCTGCCAGTATGGGAATAAAGGAAACTGTTGCTTACACTTCTCTTTCCGCTTTTGTTATCTTCTCCATAGCAATCATTAGGCCGGAAGGTCTCACTATAATTCAGAGTTTAAGTTTAGCGACTCTTCATACGTGGGGTCTTGTTTCCACAGTGGTATTTGGTTGGTTGGTTTTCAGGGAGGAGAAAAGATTTAGAGAAGCTGGCCAACAGACAAGAATAGATAGAGTAAAAAAAATAAACAAAATTAAGGATGAGTTTCTTTTCATAATATCGAGTAAATTAGCAAACCCTGTTATCACCTTAAGAGAATATATAACTATGGTTTTATCTGGTAAATTTGGTTCCTTGTCACCTGAGTATAAGGATATGCTGGTAAAAACAGAAGAAAACAGTAGAAGGCTTGAGCTTCTAGTGGAAGATATGTTGGATCTTTCAAAAATAGAAACTGGATCATTACGCCTAAGTATTGAAAAAGTTAACATTGGTGATGTGATTGGATCAACCCTTTCTGATTTTTCTCTTAAGGCATCTGAAAAGAAAATTTCCTTAATTTATGATAAGCCAAAGGAGAATCTTTTTGTAAAAGCCGATAGCGCCAGATTACATGAGGTAGTCGCTAACTTAGTTGATAACTCAATCAAGTATTCACCAGTTGGATCTAGAATAACAATAAGGTTTCTAGAAAAAGGAAATTTTATCCAGGTAGTGGTGGAGGATAATGGTTATGGAATTTCTGAAAAATCACAAAAGAAAATATTTGAAAAATTCTACCGATCTGAGGATCAAGGAGAAAGAATAAAAGGATCGGGGCTAGGACTTTTTATCACCAAACAATTAATTGATAGACAAGGAGGAAGTATATGGTTTGATTCTAAGCTTGGTGTTGGAACCAAGTTTAGCTTTAAATTACCAAAAGCGGTCAATGGAAAATAAAAATCCTTCGTCGGAAAAATATATAAGACTAGCGAGAATAAATGAATTTATTACATATTTTGTAGTTTTTTCTGGCCTTGCAGTTATCCAACTCCCGATACCACAAGATTTTGATAAGAATAATATCTATCTATTAACGCTAGTGGCTATTTTGTTTACTTTTGTGTGGCACAGACTGATACCGAAGAGATATTCAGGATTAGCAAAAAACACAGCCGAAGCTTTAATAGATATACTGGCGATTTTTGTGCTGGTAAGTATTACTGGAGGTATAAGAAGTTATTTTTCATTTATATATTTCTTACCCGTGCTTAGTAGCACTGTTTATATGCCATTAAGGACCTCTTTATTAGTGGTTTTGGTTGCCAGTGTATTAATATTCTCACAATTAGTAGGAAGTTTCGGTACGAATGATTTTCCTGGACTAGTTGGTTTAGCAGCTCTTCAAATTTGGGCAGTATGGTTGATTGCTTCATACGGCAGATTTCTCGGTGGTGAGATAGATATTGCTAAGAAAAAAGAGGAAGAGACAAAGCTAGAAGAAATACATGAAGTGGACATACTAAAAGATGAATTTATTTTTATTATTTCACACGAGCTTCGAAGTCCGATAACAGTTATAAGAGGTTATCTGGAAATTCTAACAAGTGAATCATCGGAAAAGTTGGACACAAAAATTAAAAGTATTTTGGATAAGGCCTTTATTACGAGTAATAAATTAGCAGGATTGGTCTCTCTGCTTCTTGAAGTAGCTAGGCTGGAAACCGGTAAAATAAAATTTTATATTCAGTCTGTTTCCGTCAAAGAATCTTTGGATAAAGTTTATTATAATTTGAAAAGCGAGTTAAAGGAGAAAAATATAAGCCTAAGCAGTAAAATCCCTGGTGATTTTAGGGCTAAAGTAGACGGTGAGAGATTAGAAGAAATCTTAAGTATTATCATCGAGAACTCAATTAATTTTACCCCTGAATTTGGAAAAGTAGAGATTACCTCAGAGAAGAAGGAGGGTGTAATTGAAATAAAGGTAGCTGACAATGGTGTAGGTATGTCCCAAGAGAAGAAAGAGCATTTATTTGAAAAGTTTTATACTGAAAAAACTGGACTTGAAAGAACAGATATTAAGGGGATTAATATTGGTATGTATGTAGTTAAGCAACTTTTATTAAAAATGTCGGGAAATATAAGTATTGATAGCGAAATTGGAAAGGGTACAACTTTTATAATTACAATACCAGATGCAAAACAAAACTAAAATGCCAAAAACTTTTCCCAATTTTACGACATAAAGACATGATATAATTAATCTGTGATCAAAGCAATAATTTTTGATGCTGGAGGCGTCCTTTTTAATAGTAAAAAATCCCTTTTCGATACTCCAATAGAATATCTTGTTAAGGTTACAAATCAACCTAAAGATATCGTTGATAAAGCATATAGAGAGGTAATTAAAGATTGCGAATATAAGGAAGTAGGCCAAAAAGAATTGTGGGAGAGAATAATGACGAAATTAGATACTCAAATCCCATTCGATGGACAAAACCCAATTGCAGAAGGGTTTAAAGTCTTTAGAAGGGATGAAGAATTATTTCCAATAATACGTAAGTTAAAAGCAAATTATAAGCTAGCCATAGTTTCAAATGCCAATGCCGTCGAAGCAGCTACTCCTCAAGCGGCAGGAATTTATAGGGAATTTGATACAGTAGTACTTTCTTATAAGGTGGGAGTAAGAAAACCAGATCCTAAAATATACCAGATTGCTATTAATCAACTTCAATTGGCTCCGGAAGAAATAATCTTTGTTGATAATAATCAAGAGAATTTTGGGGAAGCAAATAAACTAGGGTTAAAGGGGATACTTTTTAAAAATGTTGAACAATTTAAGGATGAATTGAAGCACCTTGGCGTGAAAATTGATGTGTGATATATTGAATCTAGTAGATATTTCTTCCATAAAATATGTCTAAAGTATATATAGCCAGACCAATCCCAGAAATCGGAATAAACTTACTTAAAGAGAAATTTGAAGTTGAAGTAAATCCAGAAAATAAAGTTTTAAGTAAGGAAGAGCTTAAAGAAGCGGTCAAGGGTACGGATGCTATATTATCACTTCTTACGGATAAAATAGACAGAGAGGTGTTTGATGCTGCTGGAAATCAATTGAAAATAGTAGCCAATTACGCCGTGGGATTCGATAATATAGATGTTGAATCGGCTCACCAAAAAAATGTAATGGTTACCAATACTCCTGGTGTGTTAACGGAAGCAGTAGCCGAGCATGCAATAACCCTAATGCTTTCAGTTGCCAAAAGTATTATCGAAGCGGATAAATACATAAGAGAGGGTGAATATAAGCAGTGGGAACCCATGGGGTTTTTAGGACCGCAGATTACCGGTAAAACTTTGGGTGTGGTTGGACTGGGGAGAATAGGTTCAATGGTTGCAAAAATTGGTCACAGCGGGTTGGGGATGAACGTTTTGTATTATGATGTAAAGAAGAACGAAGATTTTGAGAAAGATGTAGATGCAAAATTTTCTGAATTGGATGAGGTTCTTAAAAATTCTGATTTCGTATCCATCCACGTACCGCTTTTACCTTCAACGAAACATCTGATAAATAAGGAAAAGTTTTCCCTAATGAAAAAAACCGCAATATTAATTAATACTTCACGCGGTCCAGTTGTGGATGAGAGCGCTTTGATAGAAGCACTGAAATCCAAACAAATTTGGGGAGCAGGATTAGATGTTTTCGAAAATGAACCGGAACTAATTCCAGGATTGGCGGATTTACCAAATGTTGTACTCACCCCACATACCGCTAGCGCAACTATTGAAGCTAGAGACGCGATGAGTAAAATGTGTGCAGAAAATATTATTGCTGCCTTGAGCGGCCAAACGCCACCAAACCTAGTTAAATAACGCCTACCCAGACAACCTTATAACATAGTAGTGTTTTTAATCATCACAGACTTTTTCATCAAGAGTTGACCGATAGGTAGGGTTTTCCTTTCTGATTTCGAAATCTAAAAATATACTCCAGCTAGAAATAATTTAGGTTATAATATTAAAAATGTTTGAAAAATTTCTAGTGAAGGTGGCTATCCCAAATAAGAAATATTTTGAAGTAGCATTTTTGGCGGTTATTTTATCGATAGTAGCACTATTTGTATTTCTGGCATTTGAAGCAGTTAATCAAGGGGTTTTTTCTTGGGATTTGGAGATTACAAAAAGAATTCAAAGCGTTTCATTTCTTACTACCCCGGTATTATTTATAAGTTGGTTTGGGGGTCTTGCTGTTTCCTTTTTTATATTTCTTGTTGTACTAGGATTTTTGTACTTAAAAGGATACCGCAGGGAAACAGCGTTTATGCCAATTGTGCTGTTGACACCGATATTAAATTCTATTGTGAAGGAGATTGTTGGTAGACCTAGACCAACTGACACTTTGGTAAGCGTGTTTGAACCACTTCCTCAATACAGTTTTCCATCCGGACACGTTATGTACTATGTAGTTTTCTTTGGATTTTTGGCTTTTTTAGCTATATCTTTGCCAAAACTAGAGCCATGGTGGCGGATATTTTGGTTAGCTTTTTCTATTCCCTTAGTGTTTTTGATTGGGATATCTAGGGTTTACTTAGGGGCTCATTGGCCAAGCGACGTTATAGGGGCATATCTTTATGGGGGATTAATTCTACTGGTTATTATTCTAGTATATCTAAAATATGTTTATCGCTTCTCTAACGTGGGGGTAAAATAAAACTATTCCTATTATTGCAGCGAAGATCGAAATCAATAAAACAAAACCAGCCGAGACATCTTTGGCAATTTTTGCCTTGGGTAGTATACGTTCGTGAGCAGCAATATCTACTACCAACTCAATGACTGTGTTTAAAAGTTCGGACGTAAGAACCAGCGAAATGGTTACTAAAAGAATCGACCATTCAATTCTGTTGAAGCTAAAAACCCAACCAAGTATCATGACTAAAATGCCAAAAAGGGCTTGAGTACGAAAATTTCTACCTTCCTTTAAGGCGTGTACCAAACCTTGGAAAGCATATTTGAAGCTATTTATGTGTTCTTCAGTTTCTTTACTTACTTCGTCCACGATAAAATATTATTTTAATTATTATATTAGCAGATAATTTAGGGAGATGACATCCTTTCGGATGACGTTTTATCCTCCGCTTCATACTCCATTTCAGAGCGCGGATTCTAAAATAAAATTAACGAGTTATGCTGATTGTAGGAGCCCCGCCCCCGGGGTCTTCAGCGTTTGGAGCAGATACAGTTATTCTGTTATTTGCAGTTCGAAGTATGAAGTAGCCTGTATTGTAGTCAGTAAGAGTTGTGCAATCTTCATCATAATTAAACCCCAAATTGGGGTCAGGGTCGACTGGAAGCTCCGCTAAGTATCTTTGTTCGCTACTCCCCATACCTTTACCTGATAAAGAACCACAAAGATCAGTTTCTCCGGCGTTATTACCAATTTCTTGTGCTATTACGGTTGGTATTCCAGGGGGAAGTTTTCCTTCCTCAGCGAAAAATTGTCCAACGCCATTTAATATCGCTAAAGCGTCAGATCGTCTTTGAGTGTTTCTGGCTAATATAAATTGTCTTGGTGGATTTACGGCAATAAGAACAATGGCTAGTAGAATGGCTAGAATCCCAATAACTACTAAAAGTTCGATTAGTGTAAAACCTTGAGGTTTATTGAGGGCTTTTTTAAGTTTCTTATTTAGGGGCAGAAACATCTAATTTTTACCTATAATAACTTGTGCATCTGCTGAGCTAGACTCAGCAAGATTTGCACCTTTAATAATAGTATATCTGTTTCCCAAATCTTTTGTCAACAGTGCGAAGAAGTCTGACTTCGATTTTTTCAGCCTAATTTCCGTTTTACTATAATTATAATTTGCCGCATTTCCGGTAGAAATAACCTTGTAACCCTTACTAGTTAAGAAATCAGCCCCTTCACCAGCTGCTCCCGGGGTACCGTTACCATTCAAAACTTTAATTTTCAATGAAGATCTTTTGAGAACCAGCTTTGGTTCTGCCTTTTTCTCGGCCGTTTTTGTTGCTTCTTTTGGCTTTTCCTTTGCAGAAGGAGTTGCCGATGGGGTTGCAGTTGCACTTGAGGTTGATATTGGAACCGGTAGAGAGGTTGTTGCTTGGTTTGGCTTTGAGGTAAGAATATCAATTAACTTTGGAGTAAGAAACGCGAGGGCAAAAATTATGAGTAACAAGGACACTGCCC
>JACZRW010000014.1 GCA_022574495.1 Patescibacteria group bacterium
GGCCCAGCTGGGAGGGCTGACGGGACAGTTGTAACCCCAGGAAACGGACTTCCACCCTACTTAACGTTCAGACAAGTTGGTGGAGAGGAGAAAGGAAGAAGAGTCCCCATATTTGAACTTAGACAACTTGCTGATGATAGAGCCAATTATGATAGGCCAGCAACACCAACAATGCCTCACTCAGAAGAAGATGTCTTAACTGCTCAATGGTTAGCCATGCCCCAAAATATGTATGATCAACTCTCCAGTAGACAAAAAGTGGAATGGAGGAGAGTATTTAGAGAAATCAATAGAGAAGAAGCGTTCCTTGAGGAGCTTCAAAGAAAAGGTGCTGAAAATGTAGCTAGTGAACTTGACACAGATGTAAGCCAACCGGTAGACTTACATACAGAACATATGAATGATGAAATCCCAAGTACTCCTCCCTCTGTGGTTGAGGGTGGTGGCCCACCTCCAGTTGAACCAGATTCGAGTAGAGAGGAATTAGGACCACCTCCAGTAGGACCAGCATCAGAAGAATCCTCCAAAGCACCAGAAATCCCCCAAAGACCTGGTTATATTAATGATGAAATGAACGATGAATTGAAAGGGTTGGGTTATCCCGATAGTGCT
Source organism: Patescibacteria group bacterium (assembly GCA_022574495.1). Classification (GTDB taxonomy): domain Bacteria; phylum Patescibacteriota; class Microgenomatia; order Woykebacterales; family RBG-16-39-9b; genus JACZRW01. The sequence continues at coordinate 613 of JACZRW010000014.1, forward strand.
ATAGCTGGAATGAGTAATAGCGACCAAGCTCTAATAAGAGCTGGAAAAAGAAGAAATCCGGTAGAGTCTGGGGCAGAAGATGTTAAAGATAGAAATGCTGAAGAAGGAGGCGCTCAAATTAGAGCTGAGAGGACCTCAGAAGTTACTAGACAAGGGTCGGAAAGAACAGTTAGTAAATTGTCTCCTGAAGAAGAACAAGCTCTTAGGGATAGATTACAGAGAAGAACCCAAGAAGGATTCGAAGATCCGTACGTGAAGGGAGCTGAGATGGGGAAAAAATATAAGAAATTGGATAATAAAGCGAAAGAGGAGTTTAGTCATATAGTCTCCCTTTATGTGGTTCAAAAAGAAGCTGACGATGAAAAGTTGGATATTAATAACCCACTCATAAGATCCATAGATAGGTACGGAGACTTTAAAAAGGAGGATAATTTTAGGACGAGTCAAGATACTCTAAATGTCTTGTCTGCATTGAGAATGATGCGAGAAGAAAATGTTCCGCATGATGTTGATCGGGATCTCAAGAATCTGGAAGGGAAGCTGATAAATAACCTCCAAGTAAACTCGAAACAAGGTTTGGGAAAACTGTTTAGCAGGTGGATGCCTAATTCACGCGCGGTATTCGCCGAAGAACATTGGTTAGGTGAAGATGTTGATGCTGAAGAGTTGTTAATTAAAGGATTAAATGCTGAAACTGAACATATTACCCATGAAGCGGAAGATCGTGACGAAAGACCTTCTGAGCCAGAACAAACTACAGGGCGGCAAGAGGTAATTGAAATGATGAGTAAACTTATGGATGACCAAGAGATAGATCCCACCCGGCTCGAAGTCGAAGCTCTTTCCACCCAATATTTAGAGCAGGCAGAAAAGGTGGGTGTGCCTGGAGATCAGTTAGATCAAATTAGAAAAGAAGTAGAAGCATATGGTGAAGAAACGAACTCTGAAAAGGCAAAATCGCTACTATGGTTATTATTTGTACTAAGCATGTCCATGGCGGAAATGACAAGAAGGGGATAATTTATGAATAAAGTTATCGATAATGTAAAATTCACAAAATTTTTTCTTCGAAATAAGGAGATGTCAGAAGAACAAAAACAAAAGTTTATGAAGGCGGTGCCGAAAATGACTGAGATGGAGAAGGCAGAAATTATTGCAAATATTCGCTCGGTACAATTAGCAGAGATGCTGAAAGATCTTAGAGGAAAGATAGCAGATCCGCTACTTTCCAAGGAAGAAGTTAAAAAAATAGAAGACGAATGGGCGATGGAGAAACATAAAGAAATAGTGGAGAAGATGGATAAGGATAAAATTAAAGAGTCTGAAGATACTCTAAAACAGCATTCTCCTCCTTCTCATCAGCCTCCACAGTCATCTACACCGGGCCAATCTCATGATCCTCAACAGCCAAATCAACCTTCAGGAAATCAGACTCCAGAGCCATCAAAAAGCTAATTTTTTTAAGACTTCAGTGAGAGTTAGTTTTTCCTGGGATTGTTTATCTAAATCCTTCAAGGTAATTTTAGCTTCTTTCAATTCTTCTGGGCCTAGAATAGCCGCGTAGGGGATTTGTTTATTATCGGCATATTTTAACTGCTTGTCCAGTTTGGCTTCAGGGTCTAGATAAACTTGCGTGTTTACGCCGGCGTCTCTTAAACTAGTAGTCAAGGCTAGCGAGTCTTTTGTTAGATTTTCATTAAAAATAGTAACTAGCACTTTTGTACTTGAACCTGTTTCTGGCAATAAATTTGCTTCTTTGGCTGCTTCCATGAGTCTATCAAAACCAAAAGAAAATCCTACCGCAGGTATATTGTTGTTAGAAAAAACACCAATAAGATCATCATATCTGCCACCACCGCCAATACTTCCTGCCGTGTACCCATCTATTTCAATTTCAAAGATAGCACCAGTGTAATAATCCAAACCTCTGGCGAGAGTAGGGTCAAAGGCGTAAAGATCCTTTTGTACGCCAAGGTTTTCTAGATTTTTAAATAATTTATCGATCAATGCTGTAGAAGTATTTTGCCTGATTTGATCTAGTATTTTCCTAGCTTCACCTGGTTTGAATCCTTTATTTTGCAGCTCAACAAATACCCCGTCCTCTCCTATTTTTTTAATTTTATCTATAGCCGATATGGCTGTTTGGGGGAGTTCTTTGAAAACAGATCGGTCATTTACCTTTACGTTGAAATTTTTAAAACCTATTTCTTTTAGACAAGCACAAGCAGCCGCGATAATTTCCGCATCAGCGATAAGAGATTTTTCACCGACAGTATCAAAATCTATTTGTAAAAATTCTCGGAATCTTCCTTTCTGCGGATTTTCGGCTCGCCAAACTGGTTGGATTTGGTATCTCTTGAATGGCATTGGAAGATCTTGGTATTGAGCTACCACGCGGGCTAAGGGAACAGTTTGATCGTATCTCAGCGCTACTTGACGTCCGCCCCGATCTTCAAATTCATAAATAAGTTTTTCTTCGTCACCGTATTTTCCCTTTAGAGTCTGGGCGTATTCTATGGCTGGAGTCTCCAGTGGCTCAAAACCATATTTTTCTAAAACTTTTTTTATTTTCTCCAATAGAAAAGCCCGCCCTGCGGCTGCTAGGGGTAAAAAATCACGAAATCCTTTTGGAGTGGATACGTCTGGTTTGGCCATATGGTGAATTATAACGTAAGTTGTTTATGTTTGAAAGTCGATTAGTAAATTGAAAATTAGAGCCAAGGGGAGGGTTGAAGATTCCTCCCCTTGGCTGCAGATCTCAGGTCGTTAAACCGATTTGAAGACTGCTGGGTGGATCTTGGCTGGGCTGTCGGTTGGATCCAACCTACTGATCATTTCCGCCAAAGTTTCGTCTGGGTACTTATCGAGCACTTGTCTTACTGCTGCAGCAAACTCAATATCGTGAGCCTTCGTCAATTCCTTTGGGGACATTCCTTTTGCCTTTCGAAACATCTCCAAGGCTTCATTTAGAGTAATCTCGATTCTAGCGACGCTAGTCCCCAGTAAACTAGCGAGTCGATATTTGCTCAAGATTCCGGAAAGCAGTACAGTTTTCAAGACTACCGCGTGTAGGTCTGCTTTTAGTGATACGGCCTGTGGGTTGGTATCAGGTTTGGTGTTGAGAACAGTACCCACGACTTCTGGTTTGGTTCTCTGGGGTATTCGGGAAAAGGGTTGATGATTACCCCATCCCCCAGAGCCTTGACCCGGCCTCCAACGAAAGGCGTGCTTTTTTACTTCGGTGAAGGTTTCGAACCTCTCTCTAAGATTTTGGAGTAACTCTCGCCCGGCAGTAGGAAGGAGGTCATCGAGCTCTGGGTTCTGCCAAACCATTTCAATGACGTTCAGGCTCCGCTCTCTTATATTTACGATTCTCTTACGTAGCTTTCCGATGGTTAAGACTATCTCATCAAATTCGTCTGGCCACAGTGCTCGACAAACACTGGCCATGTTTGTGTGTTCCTCCAACAGCAGCGCCTGCATTACTCGAATACTTTCTTCATCAAAGGTGATTCCTTCGCCGTTCTCTTCTGATGATGTCGGCTGATCACCGCCCTTAGACGGAAAGATAGCCTTGGCAGATCGGCTCTTACGAACGCTCATCATTAAACCCCTCCCTTCCTAAGATTGGTGTTTGGATGATAAATCCCCAGACAGATCGTGGAGGAACTTTACCACAGAATATTTTTGTGATCAAGGCTGAAATTTATTGAGGAAAATTAATTTGATGACGAAGATGGGGTTGCGGAGTCGGTAGCGTCTTGTGGTTTTGTACCTTCAAATTTCCCTGGAATCACGAAAACTCTCCTTGCGGTTAATACGCCATTGTCATCTACTGTACCAGATACAGCAACCTTATCTCCTTCTTTTATATCGGTAAAAGTGGCGGCATCATTACCTTTTATCTTTATCTTGGTATCACTAGTTATTTTTACCACTGTGGTTGGTTTATCTTTGTGGATTATATGAGAGACTGTCAATTCATTATCACCGAGTTTGCTTACCTCACCAAAAACTGAATGCCGCATCTGGCCGGATTTATTGAGCTTAACGATAAATTTAGCCACGCCACTGTTTTCATCTTTGGCTATACCGACGGCAGCAATCTTATCTTCTATTTTTAGATCGGCTAATTTAATATCGGATTTACCTTCCTTTCCAATTTGGAGGAATTTTGTAGCCTCGTTTGTGAAGATAGTCTTTATATCGCCCTTTTTAGTTTCAATTGTAACGGTTGATGCGGAAATTGCGGTTATAGTGCCGGTTACGTGAGCCCTTCTCCTTGCTTTGTCTCTTACTTTTGCGGATTTTGTGGCTCTTTTCTCATTTAATTTGTCCAACCTTTCTTTTGCACGCTCGGCTACTTTGCTTTTTTCTTCAGCGGCTTTTGTGGCATCACTACTTTGAGCATTTGCATAACCGGCAAAAGAAGTCACAGAAAATATTATTAGAAGAGCAATTATTATATATTTCATAAAATTTCCAAGTCCTCAGTTAAATACAGGACATTTACGATATTTGTTCTAGAATCACCAGTTTCTTCCTCATAGGCAGTTATGGTTAACGGGTTTTCACCAAGTTCAAGATTATAATTAACAGAGAAAGCGCCGTTTGACGTTTCTACAATTACATCTTCCTTACCGCCATTTATAACGATGATGGATTTTGTCCCGGTGCTTCCAGAAATAGTTATCTCTTCTTTGGATACCGTCTCGCCGTCTGGCGGATTGGATATATGTAGCGTGAATTCTTTTACTGGGGTCACCTTGAATTCAGATTTATCCTCTTTTGGGAAAAAAGTAGAATAGGCAAAAATACCACCACCAACAATAATAGCGCCGATTATTAAACCAAGAATGAATACAAAGGTTTTATTTGGGCCAGATTGAGCTTGATACGGATCCATAATTAGAGTACTGGAATATAATAAATACAGTTACATTAGTTGTCAAGGAATTATTGGTGTGATAATATTTCATTCCTATGGATATTAGTTGGCTTGGTCATGCCTCATTTAAAATAAAAGGGAAAACAGCAAGCATAGTTACCGATCCCTACGGTGAAAAAACTGGTTTAAAATTTCCAAAAGTTGAAGCTGATATTATAACCGTCTCCCATGATCATTACGATCATAATGCAGTAGAATTAATTGAGGGTAAACCATTTGTGATTAACGGACCTGGAGAATACGAAGTAAAAGGAACAAATGTGGTAGGAATACCTTCATATCATGATACAAAAAAAGGGGAGGATAGGGGAAAAAATATTTTATACAATATGCGTGTTGATGGAGTGGGGGTGGTTCACCTTGGCGATCTTGGCCAAGACGAACTTACGCCTGGACAAATTGAGGCTTTGGGTAATGTAGATATTTTAATGATTCCGGTTGGGTCAATCTATACAATAGACGCCGCGACCGCTGCAAAAATAGTCACCCAATTAGAGCCTTCTATCATTATTCCCATGCATTACTTGGATAAAGATTCCAAGCTGATCCAATTAGAACCAGTAGACAAGTTTCTAAAGGAGATGGGAAAAGAAGAAATCCAACCTGTTAAAAAAATAACAATATCTAAGGATAGACTTCCGGAAGAACCACAAGTAATATTGTTGGAGAAATAATATGGCTTCCAAGATAAACCCAAAAACTGTATCTAAAAAAATCGAAATAAAAGATGTGACGGGAAAAATTCCGCCACAAAACGTTGAGGCGGAACAGAGTATTCTTGGGGCTCTTTTAATAGATAAGGATGCAATTGTGAAAATTGCTGAAAGCCTGAAATACGAACATTTCTACCGAGAACAACACGCCGAAATCTATAATTGCATTTTGACTCTCTACGAAAAAAGAATCCCAGCTGATATTGTCACCGTTACCGATGAGCTGAAAAGAACTGATAAGTACGATTTGGTAGGAGGTACTGGTTATTTGTCGTCTTTAGTGAATACGGTTCCAACAAGTGCGCATATAGAACATTATTCTCAGTTGGTGAAAGATAGAGCCACGAAAAGATTTTTAATATCCACCGCGGCAAGAATTACGGAAGAGGCGTTTAAGGAAGAAACGGAAATTAAAGATCTACTAGATTTTTCTGAACAAGCACTCTTTGGTATTTCTCAAGAAAATCTAAGACAAAACTTTGTATCTTTGAAAGATGCTCTTGCTTCAAGTTTTGATAGATTGGATGAGCTCCACAAAAAGGGCTCTGGTCTTCGAGGTGTCCCCACTGGTTTTAAGGATATAGATAAAAAGCTCTCCGGAATGCAAGATTCCAATTTACTTATTTTAGCGGCTCGTCCATCAGTCGGTAAGACTACTTTGGCAGTAAATATAGCTCAACACATTGCGGTTAAGGATAAGATCCCAGTGGGTATATTTTCGCTCGAACAAAGTAAAGATCAGCTGGTAGATCTTATGCTTTCCTCCCAAGCCGATGTAGATGCTTGGAAAATAACTACCGGAAATCTTGAGGAAAAAGATTTTGAAAAGATATCTGAAGCGATGGGGGAACTAGCCGAGGCACCTATATATATAGATGACACCCCCGGTATATCGATAATGGAGATGAGAACAAAGGCGAGAAGACTTCAGATGGAATCTGATGTAAAATTATTGGTGGTAGATTATCTACAACTTGTACACGGAAGGAATCTTGAAAACAGAGTGCAGGAAGTTTCAGAAATTTCTCAAGCTTTAAAAAATATTGCAAGAGAACTAAATATTCCAGTACTAGCTCTTTCTCAGCTATCTCGAGCGGTTGAGAGTAGACAAGCAAAAATCCCCCAACTCGCCGATCTTCGTGAATCTGGGTCTATTGAGCAGGATGCCGACGTAGTGATGTTTCTTTATAGAGAGAATCCAGAAGATAATGAAAATGTAAAACTTATCATTTCAAAACATCGAAATGGTCCTCTTGGGGAAATTGATCTTCGATTTATTGGAGAAAAGAGAAGATTTTACAGTATCGAAAAAACCCACTCCTAAACCTTTTTGTCAATACTATCCAAATCAGTTATAATTCATTACCGTTATAGTATTGGGCAAGTGGCACAAGAGCATGCTTTGCATCCTGCGTCCACTTCGTGGACTATTGGTATACGAGCCCCGTAAAATGCCGGCGTGGTGGAATGGTAGACACGCAGGTCTCAAAAACCTGTGAGCGTAAGCTCATGTCGGTTCGACTCCGACCGCCGGCACCAGTAACGGGGTGGTGGCAACACCTTGTGGGTTTGATTACCACCTTGCCCACCATATAATTATGATTTCTATAACAGATCTAAAATCTGGAGCTACGTTTAAAGATAAAGGGCAAATATTTGAAGTTACCGAGTATTCTCATAAAAAAATGGGACGTGGTAGCGCAAATATAAAAATTAAGGCGAAAAATTTGAGAACAGGGGAGTCGGTGCAAAAAACTTATATGTCTGGGGCTAAAGTGGAAGAATCAGAAGTTAGTAAGATAAAACTTCAGTTTCTTTACAAAGATCATGAGTCTTTGATTTTTATGAATTCAAACACTTTTGAGCAATTTCCAATCAAATCTTTGTTAATGGGGGAGAGTGCAAAATTATTAAAAGAAGGCGATAGTTATGATGTTTTGGTTTCAGAAAATGTAGTTTTGGTGGTTCAATTGCCAAATCTTTTGGCTTTTAAAATATCAGAAACTGGACCGGGAGTAAAAGGCGATACAGTTTCAAATGTGTATAAGCCAGCTACTCTAGAAAATGGGATGGAGATAAAAGTGCCTATGTTTATAAAAAACGGAGACGTAGTAAAAATTGACACCAGAACTAAAGAATATGTAGAGAGGGTTAGGTGAGGGTGTCAAATGTCAAAGCTCAAATGTCGAAAGAAGCCCAAAACCCAAATGTCTAAATCTTTAGATTTAGAGCTTTACACTTGATTTGAAACTTGGGTTTTGTCATTTGGATTTCAAATAAATATTTATCTAACCAAAATATAAATACTTACCAAGATGGTTATTATCGAAACAATTGACCCCCAGAATATATTTACTTTGTTTTGGATATTATGATGGAAATTATTCAGTACGTTTAGTGGAAAAACATTTAGTAATTTAATATTTAAAACTTTCCAACCAGCCATCATGAAGTCCGGAAGCGTAGCGGATATCCCTCCAAGAATTATAATAAATTGATGCGTATCGGTTAAGGATAGCCAGAATACAATTGTTAAGCCAACTGCATAATCTATTAACGCATAAAGTAAAGGTTTGGGTTTAAATGCTATCTTAAAATCCCAGTGAGGCATAAAATCAAACAGAAAATGACTCAGAAAAGCTAGAGGCAAACTTATTAATGGGTTGGGGATAATTTTGACGATAGCACTGCCGATTAATATATGAGGAGTGCTAAGCATATAGTTTAAAATTCTACTGGTTTGTGATATAGTTTGTCAAAATTTAAGCTGAAAAACTATGGTTGCCGATATTCTAAACTTTCTAGCTCAATCAAGTACTACTACAATTATAGTCGCCTATATATTTGCTTTGTGGGCGGCGTTAACAATATGGACCTGGTTTGATATATCGAATAGAACCAGAAATTTCTTCTATAGAATTGGTGCAATGATACTTGTGGCTCTTGGATCTCTTTTAGGATTCGTAATTTACTTAATGCTTCGTCCTTCACAAACTAGAGATGAGGTATCGTTTCGGGAGTTAGAGGAAAAAATATTTGAATCTCAAAGTAAATCTGCACTTTGTTTTAATTGTAGTGAGGTGGTGCATCCAGAATTTACCTACTGTGCAAATTGTGGTGAGCAGGTAAGGAAGAATTGTCAAAATTGTGAAAGAGAAATAAGTTTTACTTGGAATATTTGTCCTTTTTGCTCACGCCCACAAAATGAGATACCAAAGCTACCCATAATTGGTGCTGTTGCCATGGAAGATGGGGTTGAATCGAGTAGATGGGGAAAAATTATATCAGTTCTTAGTATTGTAAGGAGGATAAGATTGCCAAAAGTATCTGGTATTACCTTGAAAAAAGGAGGTAAGAAACGTGGTAGACCAAGAAAAGAAAAAACAGAAACCGAAACCAGCAAGAGGCCTAGAGGCCGCCCTCGTAAAGAGATTACGCCAATCTCAAGCGAAGCTTAAAGAAAATTCCCTTGATGCTCTGATAATTAGTTCTTCACCAAATCGCCACTATCTTAGTGGTTGGAAATCTGACGCCGAGAGCGGATGGTTAGTTATAACCCCAGATGTATCATACATACTAACTGACTCACGTTATACAGAACACGCGATTAATGAAACTACTGGGTTTAAAGTAGTGGAGTATGAGTCCTCGGTCGCATCTTTTTTCGGAGACTTTTCAAAAAAGCTGAAATTTAAGAGAGTGGGGTTTGAATCGCACGATATTTCCATTTTTAATTTTAAGAGATTGAAGAAATATTGCAAGCATTTAAAGCTTATTCCAAAAGCACATTTGATCGAAGATATAAGAGTAGTAAAAGACGAAGTTGAGATTGAGAATTTGAAAAAAGCAATCGGTATTGCCGATAAAGCATTTATTCATATTTTAAATTTTGCAAAACCGGGGATGGCTGAAAAAGAAATCGCGTGGGAAATGGAAAAATATATGAGGGATATTGGAGCAGAAAAAATGGCATGGGATCCATTCATTGTCGCTTCAGGAGCAAATTCCTCAATGGCCCATTGGGGAGCAGGAACAAGAAAAATTAAGAAAAATGATATGGTTCTGGTGGATTATGGGTGTGTTTATGAAGGATACCACTCTGATACTACTCGAGTATTTTTTATGGGGAGACCAAGCGGAGAACAGAAAAGGATTTACAATCTAGTTCTAGAGGCTAAAAAATTGGGTCAAAGTCTGATCAAAGAGGGAAAAGTTGGAGCGGTAGTAGATAAAAAAGTACGAGAGTCCTTGGAAAAAAACACCTCTCACTTTTACCGTCATTCTTTGGGTCACGGAGTTGGTTTGGAGGTTCATGAGCTACCAAGAATCAGTATTCATTCTAAAAATAAACTACTAAATGGAAGTGTATTAACGGTTGAGCCAGGAGTATATATTCCAGGATGGGGTGGAGTACGGCTAGAAGATATTGTTTTAGTTAAGGAAAATGGAGTTGAAGTACTAACAAAAGCTCCAAAGGATATAAAGGAAGTTACTATTTAGATCTTGGATCTGAAATATCAGATCTAAGATGGCTGATGTCAGGGTTGAAAATTATGTCAGTCCAGGAATTTGAAGGTTAAGGCCATTAAATCACAGGTCTCAGCTGTATCTACGCCTTCTTTTAGTATGTATTGGCAAAGTAAGGCAAACGGTACGGAGTCTCCTTCTTCCGTTGCTACAGACGAAACGTAATACGTCGCTGTGACAATTTTACCGCTTGACTTAGTTCCTCTAATAGCTTTTCTGCCACCTAAGCTAGTTTCTGTAGGGGAAGAGGGTTTTTCTGCATCAGTCGAGGTTCTTGCAAAAACAGAAAGTGATCCAGGTGTAACTAACGGGTCGAAACCATTCTTTCGTGTCGGATCATTGCTAACGATTATTCCACCTACGTCACCTAGCAACCTAAAGTCAGCTGGATAGCGGAAGCTAAACCTTATAGTTTTTGTCGGGGTAAAAGCTGGATCAGACTCTCGTGTTTTTCCGGTGAAAGTCTTCCAATCTGCGGTTTCGTCTTTTGGGGCAGATGGGGTAGCTTGTTTTTGAGGTTGGGTTGTTGGGGTAGACTCTTCAGTTGGTTTTGGGACTAGAAGATAAAGCCCCACTCCAACCAGACTAATCAGGAATAAACCAATTAATAAAAATAGAAGAATCTTTTTCCAATTTCTTTTTGGTGTCTGGAGTGGGGGAGTAGTATTTGGTGGAGGATTGCTGGGACTAACTTCGGGCATTAAGGAAATTATATCACACTTCGTGCGATGCGCTCCTTGAGCTAAGCACACTTCGTGTGATGCGCCGTTTCAGCGGCTAAGCCCGCTACGCGTGCTGCGTCAATTCTTTCCTAATCATTCCCGTGACAAAAACTCCAATGTACACCCCCGAGGTGTACATTTCAATGGGTGCAGGGGCTAAAACAGCCCTACCTACCGACAGGCACGATAGGCTGGTTATTTTAGCTTGTATAGCCCTAAATTATCTGATATAGTTTTGTTATGAAAAATACAAAGGTTTTAGAAAAGGTAAAAACTTCCAAAATAGCTTTTAAAAGCAACTATACTGCTAAAGATTTTTATGGATTTTTGAAAGATTATAAAATTCCAGAGGATAAACTTGAGGATGAGTTGGATAAAGCCAAGAAACTCTGGCGATTTTAGTTCTGTGAAAATACTTATTGACACCCACTCTTTAGTTTGGTTTCTTTCCTCAAGCAGAAAATTAAGTAATAAAGCTAGAGAGACAATAATCGCTGCTGATATTATCTACATACCAACAATTGTTCTTTTGGAAGCTTATCACGTTAGTAAGAAGTTACGGTTTGAGAGTGGATTTAATCTTTTTCTATCAAAGCTGCCAACACCCTCTTTTCAGGTTATTCCACTTGATTTAACTACAGTAAATAGCTACATACATTTGGAAAACGATTTAGAAATTCACGATAAGATAATTGTTTCTTCTGCAAGACTTTCAAATCTTCCAATTGTAACTAAAGACCAAAAAAATCTCTAAAATTTATCCAAAAGTGATTTGGTAAAAAGTTAGAAAGGTGAGTTTAAATGCTAAAAGTAGGCAGAGTTGAAACAAAACCCTACCTTTTGAGTTTAAGTTGAGGATTACACCACAAAAAAATCTACTGTAGTTGTGCGTTAAGGCCTGGCCTTGGAAGCTAACTTTTTAGTAAGGGTTATGTATAGTGTCCCAAACACAATTTTACCTTTGAAATTACTATCAATTATGATAAAATCAGTTTCCTATGAAAGTAACAAGTATTGATAAAAAATTAGAAGATGTAAAAGCAGACGCTCTGGCGGTTATTTTATTCGAAGGTGAAAAATTAGAAGGGGAAATTGCCAGATTAGATAAAAAAGTCGATGGTGCAGTATCAGAAGCATTACGGCTCAAAGAATTTAAAGGTAAGCTCTACGATACTACCTCAATATTTACCCACCGAAAAATCTCAAGTATACGCATTTTATTAATCGGTGGTGGGAAAAAGAAAGATTTTTCTTCAAGAATTGCAAGAAATTTAGCCGGAACGGCAGTAAGGAGAGCGAAAAAAATTGGCGTAAAAACCTTAGCGTTCCATTTATATAGACCGGACACTACGGAAGAAATAATTGAGGGAGCAAAATTAGGAGATTTTGATCCTGGAATTTACAAGAGTAAAAAGACGGAGGGTTTGAAAGAACTGGTGATAGTAGGTCTGTTAGATAAGGAAATTTTAAAACATTCAACTGTAGTTGCTGATGCAATAAATAAGGTGAGAAAAATGCAAGTGGAACCGGCAAACATTATGACCCCAAGAGAAATGGCAAACGAAGCAGAAAGAATAGGTAGGAAATATGGTTTTAAAGTAGAAGTTATAGATGAAAAAGAAGCCGAAAAAAGAGGTATGGGGGCATTTATTGGAGTAGCGAAAGGTAGTGAGGAACCTTCCTTCATGGTTTCTATGAGTTACACTGTAAATAAGAAAGCTTCTATCCTGGCTGTGGTTGGAAAGGGTATCACTTTTGATTCCGGAGGGATATCTATAAAACCAAGTGCAAAAATGCATGATATGAAGATGGATATGTCTGGGGCAGCCTCTTGTTTGGGTTTTATGTATGTAGTGGGTGAGCTAAAGCCGAAGGTAAATGTTGTGGCGGTGATGCCTTTAACAGAAAACTTACCGGGTGGTAAGGCTCTGAAACCAGGGGACATTTTGAAGTCTATGAGTGGAAAAACAATTGAGGTTTTGAATACTGATGCTGAGGGAAGAGTAGTACTGGCAGATGGTTTAGCCTATGCAGGTAAATTTAACCCAGATTTTATAGTAGATTTGGCAACTTTGACTGGAGCTGTGGATGTTGCATTGGGAGGAGAAGCAACCGCAATATTAGGTAGAAGTCAAAAATTTATTGATAAAGTAATAAGCGCTGGAGAAAAAGCCGGTGAAAGGCTTTGGCAGTTTCCTATTTATACCGAGCACAAAGATTTGCTGCGTTCTGATATTGCTGATTTAAGCAATATTCCTCCAAGCCGAAGCGCTGGTGTAATTGCAGCAGCAGTGTTTTTACAAGAATTCGTAAAAGAAAGTGTAGATTGGGCTCATTTGGATATTGCCAGTACCGCTTGGGTTGAGAGTGAGAAGCCATACCTTGCAAAAGGACCGACCGGGGTGGGAGTACGTACTTTAGTTAAATTTGTTGAAAATCTAGAAAAGGAATCCTAAATGAGAAGTTCTTGCTATTCAATGAATGTAGTTTTTAGATTATTCTCAATTCTTAATTTTTAGTTTAACCTATGTTTCCAATTCTTATCCAATTAGGTCCAATCACTATTTATTCCTACGGATTTTTCCTAACTTTATCTTATATTATTGCTACGTTTGTATTGTGGAGAGAGGGAAAGAGACAAGGTTATAAGGAAGAGAAGTTGCTGGATTTAAGTTTGATCTCTCTCTTTGCAGCGTTAATTGGCGGAAGTCTTTATTTCGCTTTATTAAATCCTGATATATATAGAGACAATCTTGTATCTGCGATTTTCTTCTGGGATGGTAATCTTTCGTTTTACGGAGGTTTATTTGGAGTACTAGTTGCTATTTTTGCCTTGACAAAATGGTGGAAATGGCCATTTTTCCAAATAGCAGATATTATTGCTTTGGCGGGAATCCTTGCCCTTTTTATCGGCAGCTTAGGAGCTTTTTTTGCCGGGGTGAACATTGGTACTTTAACTAATGCTCCTTGGTCAGTAGAAATTCCAAATATTGGTGGAGCGAGACACCCAGTTCAGTTATACGAGGCGGGTTTTGCAATAATCCTGTTTTTTGTGATGAAGAGATTCTATGAAATAAATTTGAAGTCTAGCAAATTTCGTAGTGGTAGGGTGTTTCTACTCAGTCTGTTTTTTATTTCAGTTTCAAAATTTTTCTTTGAATTTTTTCGGGCGGAATCGACGTTTGTCTTGGGTGTGAAAAGCACCCAAATTGTAAGCTTGTTGGTTGCAATAATATCTTTCACTGCTATATACTATTTCCAGTTGAGAGATTTAAGGGAGGACATAAGATGGGTATTAAAGTCCTTTCTATCGGTTAATAATAGAGTACTAAGAAGATTAAAATTTTGGAGGTAAAATGTCACAAGATTCTGTTAAAGAAAAACTTGAGAAAGAAAAGGAAAATTTAATTCAAGAGCTAGATTATTACAAGAGAGAGGATCCGTATCTTGCACCGGATAGAAATACATCTAATACTTTGGACGATGATATAACCGAAATAGAGGGTCATGATCGCATCACCGCGACTCGTATAAATCTAAAAGAAAGGTTGGCGGATGTTAGAAAGGCTTTGGATAGCATTGAGGATGGATCTTACGGGGTGTGTAAAAATTGTGGAAAGAAGATTCCAGAGGAAAGATTAGCCGCTATGGCTACCGCACTATATTGTATTGAGTGTAATCAGAAGATCAAAAGATAAGTTTGTGATATATTATAAATAACATGGGTGAAAATAATTCTGAAAGAATATTAGTAATAGAGGATGATCAATTTTTGAGGGAACTCTATGAGGAGTTACTGAAAGATGAAGGGTATAGTGTTGATATGGCCGCTGACGGAGAAGAAGGGCTTAAAAAGTTTCACGAGGGTGGCTATAATTTAGTTCTTCTTGACATCATGCTTCCAAAGATAGACGGTTTGGAAATATTAAGAAAATCCCAAGAAAATAAACCAAAGAAAGAGAATGGACCAGTGGTACTTCTTACTAATCTTGGTCAGGATTCAATAATCAAAGAAGGATTTTCCTTAGGAGCATCTGGATATTTAGTAAAGAGTGCTATGAATCCAGATCAAGTGTTGAATGAGATCAAAGTATTTTTGAAAAAAGATAAGTAGCGCCACTAAATGCGGAAAATAAAGGTAAAGGTAGCACCAAAGATTCGCAGACTAGATCTTTTTTTATCCCACGAAATCAAGCCTATTTCTCGAAGTCAAATCAAGAAGTTAATAAAAGAGGAAAATATAAAAGTAAATGGTAAGGCGGTTGATCCAAATTACAAACCAGAAAAAGGAGATGAGATAGTAATTGAAATTCCGCCGCCAAAGCCAACTGAAGTGAAGCCAGAAAATATGCCCTTAAACATAGTTTTTGAGGATAGTGATTTGATTATTATAGATAAGGAGGGGCAGATTGTCACTCATCCAACACTTGATCACCCAACCGGAACACTGGTAAACGCACTTCTATATCATTTCAAAAGTATGCCAGGAGCGGGGGATTCACTTAGGCCAGGAATAGTTCACCGTTTGGATAAAGGGACAAGTGGGCTAATGGTTATTGCTAAAAATGAAGAGTCGCTAGAATCCTTAAAGAAACAATTTTCTGATAGGGGAGTAATTAAAAAATATATTTGTCTTGTTCAGAGAAGAATGGAAAAAAGTTTTGGGATAATCAATGCACCAATAGCAAGGCACCAAAGAAATAGGATGAAGTTTACCGTAGATGAAAGTGGTAGGGAAGCGATTACAAATTATCGATTAATAAGGCATATTGGTGAGAAACTTAGCCTTCTTGAAATCGAGCCAAAAACTGGTCGTACTCACCAAATCCGCGTTCACCTGTCCCACGTAGGACATCCAATAGTAGGGGATAAACTCTACGGCGGAAAAATGATAGGCAAACGCCAATTCCTCCACGCCAGTTTTCTAGAATTTATTCATCCAAAAACCGGGAAGAAAATCACCTTCGAAAGTAAATTACCCCCAGATCTCCAAGCTATTTTAGATAAAGTATCTGTAAATTAAACCACCCCATAGTCGTTGACACCATTATAAAATTATGATATGATTCACTCGTCTGCAGTGGACGTAAAGGGCCACGGGACAAGGAGGAAAGGAGAATGTTTCTTTATTTGTTTCCCGTTGGAAAGCACCGTACTGTAAATCCAGAAACAGGAAAGGAGACTGAGTGGCCGGCAAAATTTCATCAGGAGGCAATACCATACCGCATGGTTGAGCAAAGAGGTAACATCCTCATACTGATGTCCGAATACGCCAGGGAGGATATTCTACGACAGTTGGCGGTTTCAAATCTCTACCGAGATAGCAGGTTACAACAGCGGCCCGACGGTAGAGTTAGGCTGGTCGACGCATGGACACTGAGAGGGGTGGATATGACCGGGAGAATCTTGGTTCGCCTTTCCAGCGAAATTGAAGAGGAGTCCAAGATCATTAAATTCGGTGACACACTGATAACTCCGCTACACATCTCGGAACTCATTGGTGCGGTAGGTAATGGTGAGAT
>JACZRW010000015.1 GCA_022574495.1 Patescibacteria group bacterium
GAGAGTCTGCAAAAATATCTTGGTGAATATTTTAAAGATGGAAAAGTAAAGCACTTTGACGCTATTTTGAATAAGGTTCCGGAGAGTATGTTTGAACTTCTTAAAGTTCCAGGAGTAGGACCCAAGACTGCCCACAATCTTGCTGAAGCGGAAGTGGTAAGCATTAATGATTTGGAACATAGAATAAAGAGTAATTGGTTAGTCAAAAAAGGTTTTAGTGAAAAAAATCTACAGAATATTCTCCGCGGTATAGAAGAATTCAAAAGAAAATCAGATAGAATACTTCTTCCCGATGCTCAAGAGATAGCCAATAAAGTTATTGAACACTTAAAATTGGAAAAAAGCGTGCAAAGGGTGGACACTCTTGGTTCACTGCGAAGGAAGGTGGCAACAGTTGGCGATATAGATATTTCTGTTTCTTCAAATGATCCCAAAAAGGTAATCGAACTCTTTAAAAAAACTCCAAGTATAGAAAGAGTGGTTGAAAGTGGGGATAAAACGGCGACAATCGCTCTATCAAACGGTATGAGAGTAGATTTGATGGTCCAACCACCCGAAAGGTATGGTTCACTACTTCAACATTTCACTGGAAGTAAGCTACACAATATTCACCTGCGATTGTTGGCCAAAGAAAAGAATTTATCTCTTTCTGAGTACGGGGTGAAAAGGATGGATACTAAGGGAAAACAATTCTCAGAAGATACAATGATGAAAGTGGGTACGGAAGAGGGGTTTTATAAGACTTTGGGTATGGATTACATACCTCCGGAACTTAGAGAAGATAAAGGGGAGATTGAAGCAGCGTCTAAGCATAGATTGCCAGATTTAATAAGCACGAAAGATGTTAAAGGGGATTTGCACACCCATTCCTTATGGAGTGACGGTCAAAATACGATTAAAGAGATGGCCGATAGAGCTTATGAGCTAGGGAGAGAGTACATTGTATTATCAGATCATTCTTACCCAAGCCTTAAATTTAACGATAGATTAAAAGAGATAGAACAATATAATTACTCAAATAAAAATATTCGAGTAATTTCTGGACTCGAAGTGAACATTAATGTAGACTCAACACTACAAGTACCTGATGAAATTCTTGAAAAGCACGATGTAGTCTTAGTTTCTATTCACACTAGCTTTCGTCAGTCCAGAGATGAAATGACCAAAAGAATAATTAAAGCATTACAAAATCCAAACGTAGATATTTTTGCTCACCCGACTGGACGGCTTCTTCTAGAAAGAGAAGGGATAGATGCAGACTGGGAGAAAATATTCAAATTTTCAGCTGAGAATAATAAAATCATGGAAATAAATTCTTTTCCAAATAGACTGGATTTAACGGACTATTTAGTATTTGAAGCAAATAGGCTAGGAGTTAGGTTTACTATTGATACCGACTCACACCAAACAAATCATTTAGAACTTTTGGAACATGGAGTTTCGGTAGCTAGAAGAGGGTGGTTAGAAAAGACAAGTGTAATTAACACCTTGTCATTCACCAAGCTTAAGGATATACTAAAAATTAAATAGGAGGTAAGCTAAATGACCCCACTTGTTATTATAGTAGTAATTTTAGTAGTAATAGCGTTCTTTATTTGGACGCTGTACAATGGATTAGTAACAACTCGGATGAGGGTAAAGGAAAGTTGGAGTGGTATTGATGTCCAACTAAAGAGAAGAAGTAATTTGATCCCAAATTTAGTTGAATCGGTAAAGGGGTATGCAAAGCATGAAAAGAGTGTTCTAGAAAGCGTTACAGAGGCTAGAAGCCAGTTGATGAAAGCAGGAGATCCTAAAGCAGCAGCTCAAGCAGATAACATGCTTACGGGGGCATTAAAATCTCTTTTCGCTGTGGCAGAAGCCTACCCAGATTTAAAAGCGTCACAGAATTTTAAACATCTTCAAGAAGAACTTTCAGATACCGAGACCAAGGTTGCTGCCGCTAGACAATTTTATAATTCTAATGTTCTAGATTATAATACTAAGATAAAGGTATTCCCAAATGTAATACTCGCTAATTCCTTTGGATTTAGACCGGAGGCGTTTTTCGAGACAGGTGAGGAATCAAAGAAGCCGGTAAAAGTGAAGTTTTAGTTAATGTCTAGTAATACCGTTAAAATCTTCAGTGGTTCCGCCCACCCTGATTTATCACGACAGATTGTAAAAAAAATTGGTAGGAGCCTTAGCAATCTAGAATCTACTTTATTTCCAGATGGTGAGTGGAGTATTTGGGTTGATGAGTATGTAAATAATACCCAGTCCTTTATTATCCAGCCTACATCCCAACCAGTTAATGATAATTTAATAGAATTGTGTTTGATTGCAGATGCTCTGCGAAGAGAAGGAGCAAGAAGAATAACCGCCGTAATTCCATATTTTGGTTACGCTCGACAGGAGAGAAGAGTGAGATCAGGTGAGCCTATCAGTGCAAAGGTGGCCGCAGACTTTTTAGTTTCCTCAGGAATAACTAAAGTCATTACTGTAGATGTCCACTCAGAAACGATTGGGGGGTTTTTTAATATTCCTCTACTTCACCTTAGCGCCCTAGAATTATTGGCAGATAGAGTAAAAAATTTGCGGTTGAAAGACCCAGTTGTTGTGTCTCCCGATGTAGGTGGAGTACGAAGGGCAAGGAATTTAGCGTATTATTTGAACTATCCTATTGCAGTTGTAGAGAAGAGACGATTTTTTGAAGAGCGGGATAAAACAGAAGTCTTAGCCATGGGAGGGGAAGTTTCGGGAAAATCCGCAATTATCATCGACGATATTATTTCGACAGGAGGAACGATTGTTGAGAACGTAAAGATTTTAAAGAAGGCGGGAGTCAAGAAGGTGGTGGTTTGTGCTACACATCCAGTTTTTGTGGGTAACTATAAGGAGAATTTAGGCCAGGACACTATTGATAAAGTGATTGTCACAGATACAATTCCCGTATCGAAAGAGAAGAAATTCAAAAATCTCGAAATAGTTTCTTGCGCTAAGCTCTTAGCAGATGCAGTAATTAGCGACCATTTGTAGGTCGGTTCCACTTTCAACATCGTAAAGATCTATTATATCTGTTAATATACATTAGTTATGGCGGGTTCATCCTGGAGCCAGGTTGATTCAAATAAAAGAAAAACTTGGGTATTAATGTTTGGTTTTTCTTTTTTCATTGTGGCAGTTTCTTACATTTTTTCCTTGGCTTTTGGGTACCAGGGAGTGGGGGCATTAGGTTTTGTGGGTGTTATTTTAATTATCTCCGGAATAATAAATTTTGCCTCTTACTACTGGTCAGATAAAATTGTAATCGGACTTTCCGGCGCAAAAGAAATTCATGAAAAAGATAATAAAGAACTATATAGACTTGTAGAAAATCTTTGTATAGCTTCAGGTTTACCTAAACCCAAGATATATATCATTAACGATCCTGCCCCGAATGCCTTTGCTACGGGAAGAGACCCGAAACACGCGGTGGTTGCTTTTACCACCGGGATCTTGCAACGCTTAGACAAATTAGAGCTCGAAGGAGTAATAGCGCATGAGCTTTCCCATGTAAAGAATTACGACACGAGACTTATGAGTGTAGTGGTGGTGCTAGTAGGGTTGGTGGCACTTCTTGCAAATATATTTATTCGTAGTCTTTGGTTTGGAGGAGGAAGAGGTAGTAGGCGAGGGGGCGGTGGAGTTATGATCATAATGGGAATCGCGGCGGCAATTTTGGCTCCAATTGCAGCAAATCTTATAAAAATGGCGGTTTCTAGACAAAGAGAATTTCTTGCCGATTCCTCTGGATCGGTGTTAACCAGAAATCCAGATAGTTTAGCAGATGCGCTAATTAAAATTGCCAGGGATCCCCATGAGCTAAAGCGTGCAAATAACGCCACCGCCCATCTATATATAGAAAATCCATTTAAAGGGGAAAAATCTAAGAGCTGGTTAACCGGTTTGTTTATGACTCACCCCCGAACAGAAGATAGGGTGAAATCTCTGCGAGGTAGATGATATGAAATCAAATATAAAAGCAACAAGTAAAAGGTCAAAAATAATGATATCCAAAGACGAGATTATCCATGTTGCCAAATTAGCTAATATTGTAATTACTCAAAAAGAACAGGAAATATACTCTAATGATCTATCTGAAGTAATAAATTACAATATAAATTGGCTTGGTAGGGTAAACACCAGTAAAATCGAACCTACGGCCCACGCTATTGGCGAGAAATCAGTAATGCGGACTGATTCCACGACCCCAGGATTAAATGATATAGACGCACTTAAAAATGCACCTGATAAATATAGCAATTTTTTTAAAGCCAAACACATTTTTGGGGAAGATTGATGGATTTACAGTCTCTGACGATTAAAGAAGTACATAAATCACTTAAGAATAAAACCTTTTCCTCCAAGGAGCTAACCACCTCTTTATTAGATAGAATAGAAAAGATAGAACCAAAAATTGATTCTTACCTAGAATCGACACCGGAATTGGCGTTAAAACAAGCCGAAAGGACAGATAAGTTAATTCAATCTAATCAAGAGATATCAGTGCTTTCAGGCATACCGGTTTCAGTAAAGGATGTTGTGGTTACTAGGGGGATAAAAACAACT
Source organism: Patescibacteria group bacterium (assembly GCA_022574495.1). Classification (GTDB taxonomy): domain Bacteria; phylum Patescibacteriota; class Microgenomatia; order Woykebacterales; family RBG-16-39-9b; genus JACZRW01. Next base: position 4,591 of record JACZRW010000015.1, read on the forward strand.
GCTGGTTCGAGGATTCTTGAGAATTTTATACCTCCATATAGCGCAACCATCTACGATAGGCTTTTAGAAGAAAATGCGGTTATTTTAGGTAAAACCAATATGGATGAGTTCGCTATGGGTAGTTCGACTGAAAATTCAGCTTTTAAGATTACCAAAAACCCTTGGAACCTAAATAAAGTGCCTGGTGGTTCATCTGGAGGATCAGCAGCGTCTGTTTCTTCGGGTATGGCCACTTACTCTATTGGAAGTGATACTGGTGGTAGTATCCGTCAACCCGCGGCTCTATGTGGTGTGGTGGGTATGAAACCAACTTATGGAAGAGTTAGCCGATATGGGTTGATAGCCATGGCTTCCTCACTAGATCAGATAGGGCCAATCACAAAAACAGTAGAGGATAGTGCTATCGTATTGAACGCAATTTCCGGTTACGATCCAAAAGATTCCAATTGTATTGATAAAAAATTTAGTGATTTCACGGCCAGTATAGGTAAGGATATAAAGAATTTGAAGATCGGGGTTCCAAATGAGTTTTTTGATGAAGGAGTAGATGTAAAGGTAAAAAATATAGTTGAGGTCGCTATTAAACATCTAGAGGATTTAGGAGCCAAAATCGAAGAAATAAGTTTGCCTCACAGCAGAGAAGCTGTTGCAGTCTACTATCTCATTATGCCCTCTGAAGTATCGGCCAATATGGCTAGATTTGATGGAATTCGCTACGGGTACGGACGTGATAAATTTGGTGATGAAGTAAAGCGAAGGATAATGCTTGGGACATACGCCCTATCTTCCGGATATTACGACGATTATTATCTAAAGGCTGCCAAGGTAAGAACTCTAATAAGAATGGAATTTAAAGAAGCTTTTGAAAAGGTTAATGTTATTTTGGGGCCGACATCTCCAACCGTGGCTTTTGATATTGGGGAAAAGGCAAGTAACCCATTGCAGATGTATTTAGCAGATATTTTATCAGTCTCGCAGAATTTGGCGGGGTTGCCAGCTATCTCTATACCTTGTGGTTTTGTAGACGGGTTACCGGTTGGATTACAAATCACCGGTAATCATTGGGAAGAAGAGAAAATATTGAATGTTGCTCATGTGTATGAACAATCTACCAATTGGCATAAGCAAAACCCCAAACTTTGAGTATGAACCAACCAATTCGTATATCACAAAGTGAATTAACTGCAAAAAAAGTCTTAGATCAATATTTTGGAAATATTAAGCATTTTGATAATCACCGTCCAGACTGGCTGAATGGTATGGAGCTTGATCGGTATTACCCGACAATGGGAATCGCTATTGAGTTTCAGGGTGATCAACACTCCCGGATTGTGCCGATTATGCAAAAAGGGCCGGAAGATTTTCAGCGCCAAGTAGAATCGGATACTGAGAAAAGACACATCTGTGAGAACCGTGGTATTAAGCTTCATAGCATTAATCTTTTAGATTTAGATAGATTTAGAATTCAAAACTTTGCGAAAAGTTTAGCAAAAGAAGGAGCTGCCTTCGCAGAAAAGAACGGATATAGAGACGAGGTTTATAGGTTATCAAGAATAAAATTTGAAGAGCCAGATCCAAGTTTAATGAGAAGTGTTGATAGGCTCTCTCATTCTAAAAAGGATTATTATAAAAATCCAAAATCAAAAAAATCTTGGATACAGAAATTATTTAAACTATGAAAGAGTATATAACCACTATTGGTTTAGAAGTACACGTGCAGCTAAAAACAGATTCGAAAATGTTTTGTAGTAGTAGCGCTAGGTATTTTGGGGCCAGTCCAAATAGTCATACTTGCCCAGTTTGTTTAGGTCTGCCTGGAGCCCTGCCAGTTATTAATCAAAAAGCAATAGAATCGGCGATAAAAGTGGGATTGGCTTTAAATTGTGAGATAAATAAAGAAACAAAATTTGATCGAAAAAGTTACTTCTATCCTGATTTACCAAAGGGATATCAAATTTCTCAACTTGATAAACCTATTGCACAAGGGGGGTATTTGGAAGTAGACGGTAGAAAAATTCGAATAAATAGAGCCCACATGGAGGAAGATACCGGTAAGCTGATTCACACTAAAGTGGACGGCAAGGACGTAAGTTTAGTGGATTTCAACAGGTCGGGAGTCCCATTAATGGAAATTGTTTCTGAGCCTGATCTAAATTCTCCAGAAGAGGCAAGAGCGTATGCTAAAAAACTGCACCAAATAATGCGCTATTTGGGAGTCGCTGATGTAGATATGGAAAAAGCGGGGATGAGATTTGATGCAAATGTATCGATAAGACCAAAATCAAGTAAGACATTGGGAACTAAGGTAGAAATCAAAAATATGAACTCCTTTAGTTTTATGGAAAAGGCTCTAGTTTATGAAGTTACCCGTCAACTTAAAGCATTAGAATCTGGAGAAAAAATTATTCAAGAAACAAGGGGATGGGTGGAAAATAAAGGAGTAACTGTAAGTCAAAGAATAAAGGAAACTTCTCCAGATTACCGATATTTCCCGGAACCTGACCTCCCACCACTTGAAATTAGCGACAAATTAATTGAGAGTCTGAGGAAGCAAACCCCAGAGTTACCTAATGAGAAAAGTGAAAGATTCCAAGAAGATTATGCATTAAGTATATATGATGCGACTCAAATAACTGAAACCCAGGGTATTGCAGAATGGTTTGAGGAAGCGGTGAAAGATTATAGTATGGTAGAACAAGAAGTGAAAGAACCAAAGCATGTAGATTCAAGAAAAGCCAAAGTGATTGCTAATTGGGTTCAGGGTGAATTGGTGAGATTATTGAAGGATAATAAGCATACTATAAAGGAAGCAAATGTTGAACCAGCTGGACTTGTTCAACTTCTTTTACTTATCGACCAAGGCAAAATAAATCAACAGATAGCCAAGCAAGTTTTTGCTAAAATGTATTCGAGTGGCAAATCGCCTTCTTATATAATTGACGAGGAAGGTCTAACCCAAATTGACACCGCTGATGAATTGGGAAAAATATTGGATGTAATAATTGGTGAAAATCAAAAGGCGGTGGAGGATTATAAAAAGGGAAAAGAGCAGTCCTTTAAATTTCTGATTGGTCAGGTAATGAGAAAAACAAAAGGAAAAGCAAATCCAAAAATTGTCTCAGCGATATTGAGTGAAAAGCTAAAATGAATGTAGACACCAAAGTAGATCTAAAATATAAATTCATAGAGACCCAGGATGGGTTAGAAAAAATAATAGAGGAACTAGAGAACCAATCAATAATTGGTTTGGATACGGAAGCTACAAAATTTGATCCTTTCACAGCGAAGCTACTTTTAATCCAACTGGCTACAAATGATAATGTTTTCGTAATAGATACCACAAAGGTAGATATTTCTCCTATAAAACATATTCTAGAGTCAGATAGACCACTGAAGCTTGTTCAAAATGCAAAGTTTGATTACAAGCTGCTAAAAGTTCAGGCCGGCATCTCTCTTGGTGCTCTTTTTGACACCATGATTGCCGAAAGAATTTTGACAATGGGTATTTCTAGAGAAATATCTCTAAAGGTTCTCGCCGAGAAATATCTCGGAATGATAATTGATAAGTCTGTTAGAGAGACTTTTATAGACCAATCATTTGGATCATCAATTAGGGAATTCTCTACGGAGCAACTGGAATATTCCGCTCGTGATGCTTTTGTGCTTCGTGGGATATTTGAAAAACAATTTAAGAAACTCCAAGAGGAGGAATTAATAAATACAGCCAAATTAGAGTTTTCAGTTATTCCCGCGGTCGCAAATATGGAGTTGTATGGTTCTTTGATTGATAAAATCAAATGGCGAAAATACATAGCAGAGCTTAGAGAAAAAAGAGATGCTATTAACAAAGAAATTCAAAACGATCTGAGACATTTAAGTCCGTATTCACAAGTGGATTTATTTGGTAATGAAACTGACACAATAAATCTCGACTCCCCATTACAGGTACTAGAGGTGTTTAAAAAACTAGGGGAAGAATTACCAAATACGGCGGAAGCAACTCTAAAAAAGACCAAGCACCCTTTAGCCAATAAATTATTAGAGTATAGGGCCTATGAAAAAATGATTACTTCGTTTGGAGAATCAATTTTGCAAAAAATACATCCTCTGACTGGACGTCTTCATCCGGACTTTATTCAGCTTGGAGCAGATACTGGCAGGTTTGCATGTAATAATCCAAATTTGCAGCAAATTCCAGCCGACTCAGGATTTAGAAGTTGCTTCATTGCATCTCCCGGGTATAAATTAATTACCGCGGATTATTCACAAATCGAACTCAGAATTATGGCAGAGGTGAGTGGAGATCCGGCTTTTTTGAAGGCCTTTCACGAAGATGTCGATTTACACACTCTTACAGCTAGCCAAATGTTTCGAATTCCGATAGAAAAAGTAAATAAAGACAAAAGATTTCAAGCTAAGTCAATAAACTTTGGTCTTATGTACGGTAGAGGACCAGTTTCTTTAGCAAATCAATTAGGGGTCTCGGTTGATGAGTCCAAAAAACTATTGGAAATATACTTCTCTAAGTACAAAAAAGTAAAAAACTGGCTAGACGCCGTGGGTAGGCAAACTCTTAGGCAGGGGTACGTTCGTACTTTAGGAGGAAGAAAACGAAAGTTTAATCTTCCTGATAAATCAGATATGGATTATACAAAGATAATTAGTTCAATAGAGAGACAAGGTAAGAATATGCCGATACAAGGTACCAGTGCAGACATTACAAAGTTTGCATTATTATTTATTTATAGGGAAATTGGAAAGGCAAAACTCGATGCCCATTTGGTGCATACTGTGCACGACGAGATAGTAGTGGAAGCTAAATCAGAAATTGCTGACGATACAGCAAAAATGGTGGAAGAGCAAATGATTAAAGCCGGTGAAAAACTACTGAAAAAGGTTCCGGTCAGAGTTGACGTACACGTTTCTAATTGTTGGGAAAAATAATCTTTTGTCAAGATTTGCGATTGGTAATTATTACAAATCTTTTCCAAAAGCTTGCCTTTCACTTCGTGAAACGTAACGGCCTTACTAGCAGATTTCTGATTGCAAAAATGAGATTAATGCATTAGAAAGAGATTTTTTAGCTATGGGGTTCAGCCTAGCTGGTTTTTTTATTGACCCCAAATTGGCGGTAGTAGTATAATTTTAATATGGGATCACTGCTTGCTAAGTTTATCTATCCTCATTTTCATAACAATCATCGGCCATACGCCTTGCGACACAGGTCTTTATTCCTGTTTATCATATTACTCGCAGGAACTCAGGTAGCCAGCAATATTGTATCTGGAGACTTAAAAATTCTAGGGTACTCAACCAATATTTCTAAAGATGAAATTATTAGCCTAACTAATAGTGAGAGAGGTAGTAAGGGATTGTCCCAACTAAAGGAGAATGTACTTCTTAGTGAAGCAGCGGCCTTGAAGGCCACGGATATGTTTGAAGATGACTACTGGGCTCACTTTGCTCCCGACGGTACCTCTCCTTGGTACTTCTTTAAACAAACTGGGTATAGTTACTCTTGGGCCGGCGAAAACCTAGCTAGAGATTTTCAATCATCAACTGGAGTAATAGGAGGTTGGATGTCTTCTACCGCTGGTCATAAAGAGAATATACTAAATAGTAATTTCACCGAGATAGGAGTTGCGGTTAAGAACGGTATCTTACAAGGGGAGGAAACGACACTTGTGGTCCAGTTATTTGCAAAACCGGTAAGTTATCTGGCATCCACTCCTTCTGAAGAATCAGTGGCAGAAGGCACAAAAGTTAAAGACAGTTTTACTTTAGAATCGGGGGAAGAGGTTGAGAGTTCTTCAGCAGATGAACAGGTGGTAACTAAACTTGATGAAGGAGTTGTTGGTGGAAGTGAGGGCAACACTATTGTCTTGAGCGCATTGGAAAATCTAAGTACGAGTCAAAAAACCAGCTTTGGACTATTATTTATTTTAGGTTCGTTATTTGCTGTGGACTCAGTGGTAATATTCAGACGCAAGCACGATCGAGAAAATAGTCACTCCGGAATTCATGCTTCAGTAGTGCTTATCTTGATGGCCACGCTATTAGCACAGAGCATAGGGAGTATTGTTTGATGAAAGATCACCATATATATCACGCTATTCAATACTCTATTATCGTAATTATATTTTTAGCTACGATTCCTCTCCTTTTTGTGTATAAAGATCAATCAGTTCGACTGGCGTTAATCTCGGGGCTGAGTTTATTTTATTTTGTTATTGGTATTTTACACCATAAAGAAGAAAATAATCTAACCAGTACTAAAGCTTTGGAATATTTTGCAATAAGTGTACTTATTTTTGTGGTACTTTTTTCTTTGTTTCGATAGTTTTATTGACAGTAGCCGAATAAACCTATAAAATGCTAGTTTCTAGAGGTAAATATATGGCAGAATTTGAAGTAAATCCGGGCGAGACCGTTCGGGTGAGTGTAAAAGTAAAAGAGTCCGGAAAAGAAAGAATCCAGGCGTTCGAAGGTACGGTTATTTCCGTTCGAGGTATTGGTGATTCAAAGACTTTTAAAGTCCGAAAAATAGCTACGGGAGGGATAGGCGTTGAGAGAATTTGGCCAGTAAATAGTCCCCACATTCAAAAAGTGGAAATTATAAAGAAATCCAAAGTGCGCAGAGCCAAGCTTTACTACCTTAGAAACAGAAAAGGTAAAGCCGCACTTGGTGTATGAAATTAGCTTCTGATTTTAACTTCGAGAAGAAACTTTGGTCCTCAAAAATAAATTTTGTTGCCGGTGTAGATGAAGTTGGGCGGGGTGCCTGGGCTGGCCCCGTGGTTGCTGCAGCAGTAGTCTTTCCTAAAAATATTCAATTTCCCACTGATCTATATGATTCAAAATTACTATTACCCAGACAAAGAGAATATCTCTCAAAACTAATTTATCGACTAGCAAGATCGGTGGGTATTGGGAGTGCTGATGTGCATACCATAAATAAGCAAGGGATCTCTAAAGCAACCCATATAGCTTTTCGCTCGGCAATAAAAAATCTTTTAATTAAACCAGATCATATTCTAGTGGATGCCTTCTACATTAAGCGCTTGAGAAGGGGAAACCAAACACCTATAAAGAAGGGGGACGTTATTTGTGCCTCAATATCGGCCGCATCTATTGTTGCAAAAGTCTATAGAGATTATATTATGAGGAATCTATCTAAAAAATACCCTCAGTATCATTTTGGTAAAAACAAAGGTTATGGTACTCGCGTTCACCAAGAAGCGATTAGAAAGAATAATTTTACAGAAATTCACCGAAGATCTTTTAATTTAGACTATTTAATACAATGAGTAAAAAATCCTTGGGTAAAAAAGGTGAGGAGATCGCCGAGAAATATTTAGTAGAATTAGGATTTGAAATATTAGACAGGAATTTTCAAAATAGATTTGGGGAGATAGATATTATTGCTAAGGACAGGGACACCCTTGTTTTCGTAGAGGTCAAGACAAGGTTTTCGGAAAAGTTTGGAAGGCCTGAAGAAGCAGTCACCCCTTCAAAAATTAAGAAAATAATTAAAGCGGGGCAATACTATCGAAATTTAAAAAGTAACCTTCCGGAAGGGGAAAGAATAGATGTTGTCGCTGTTGTTTTGAATAGTATGGGAGATTTAAAGAGAATTGAATTAATAAAAAACGTTACTGGTTAAGGGCTTTTAATTTTCAAGATCAATACTAGTTTCACTAGAAATCTCATTTATTGTTTTTTGATTAGATTTTGAGCTGAATTTGACGCTAGTCTTACCTTCTTCATCCTCTATTTTTTCTTTAATTTTGAAATTACCACCGTTACTAGTAAATGATAGTTTTATACTACCACTTGTTATTTCCCGCTCAATTATATCTATGGTAGTTTCAGCTGGTTCCAAATCACCTTCTATGTTTGTTAGACTATTTGTAGTTGTTTTTACCCGAATACTAATACTTGCTTTAGATACGTTTTCATTTTCATCAACATCGCTATCCTCATCTGGAAGGTCGGGTATTTCAGAAATACTAGGGGTCTCTGAAGTATCAAATACCTCCGAATTATTCCTATTAGAACTTGGTGTTTTGGTTGATTCATTTAATGATTGTCTTGTCTGGAAGAAAGAGAGAGATAATACTAGTGCTAGTGCGAAAACGAAGGCTTTATACTTTAATACTTTAGAAATTACTATCAACCCCATTAAATTTACAATACCACTTTAAAAATAACCGTGTCAACCCCTTTCGCCAAGGGTTATGGGGTTGGTACCTAAAGCTTTATGCGGCGGGCGCCAAAAGGGAAGCTAGTGATTTGAATCAACTAGCTTTACAATCTTTGATTAATTGCCTCCAAAAGAAAAAACCGAGTATCGGATAAAAAAGGGCGGTGATCATCTCTGGATAATATTGAAAACTCAGTGCTCCTTTTATTGGAAACCAGTTAGAATTTCTTCAAATCCGTGCAGGTATACTAAGAACTAAGGAAACAAGAAAAAGGCGTTGTAGCTTTTTCGATGGCATCGTATTTTGGATCTTACAACGTGAAGTAATAGAATACCAGCAACTGAAAAGCATGAAGAGCACCCGTAAGGTGCTTTAATTGATCAATTTATTGTAGCTTGCCCCTTGCTTAATTGAAAATGTAGGTTATGTTTAGCTAAATGATTGAGAGTATTCGAGAATTTATTTTATACCACAACGAGTATGTAATAGACAATGAACTTCTAGCAAACTATGAAACAATCTCTGATTTTGCGGCCAAGAAAAATATTGCATTAGATGAGCTCTCTATCGAAAAGCACCGCCTTCCTTTTATCAATTGGCTTACTAGTATTACCAGAACAAAAGTCTAATAAAGAACTCTAGTGATCCATCATTAATTTAACAATATGATATTATTATCGTTATGGATGAAGAAGCCCTTATTAAATTTAGGGAAGGTAAAGATAAACACTGGAAGGAAGACGAAGAGTCGCCTTTAACAAAGGAGCAAAAGGATAGTTTTAAAGGGTTAAATTACTTTCCACCAAATAAAGATTTATATTTTGAACTTCCACTAGATACAAGTATTTCCGACGTTGGAAAAGAAGTCATTATAAAAACTACCGGTGGAGACGAACAAATATATAAGAAGGCGGGGAAGATAAACTTTCAAGTGGAAGGTGAGAATGTGGAGACTATTGTCTTTGAAGACCCAGAAGTCGAGCAATTTCAATATTATTTAATTTTTAAGGACACTACAACCGGTAAGGAAACTTATGAAAATGGGAGAATGCTTCAAATCGAGAGTCCGCCAGCTGGTGGAGGAGGTAAGTTAGTTATTGATTTCAATTATGCTTACAGTCCTTATAGTGCCTACAATGATAAGTGGGATTGTCCGATAACTCCTGATGAAAACACCCTTGACGTTTCTATAAAAGCGGGAGAAAAGAAATTTGATAACTTTGTTTATCGATAGATTAATGTTTTGAATTCAAATCAATTTTGCGGATGCGAATATTCTTTGGGGTTACTTCTACTAGCTCACTATCATCAATGTATTCCAAAGCTTCTTCCAAACCCATTGGTTTGGGTGCATTGAAATGCTCCGCCACACCCTCACCTTTACTGCGCATATTGGTCTGTTGTTTTTCCTTGCAGACATTCACTTTGATATCATCACCGCGAGAGTTTTGGCCTATCACTTGACCTTTGTAAATTCTTACGGCTGGACCAATAAATAGCGTTCCGCGGTCTTGAGCGTTGGTCAAACCATAGAGAGTGGTGGGTCCATCTTCATAAGCGACTAGTGAACCGCGGGTGCGTTCAAAGTTGCTACCAATAATTTCTCTAAATTCATGGAAAATCGTATTGAAGATACCGGTTCCTTTGGTGTCAATAATATACTCGCTACGATAACCAAACAGTTTACGGGTGGGGATAATAAATTCAAGCAAAACAACATCCTTTGCTGTATTCATATCTTGCAACTTGGCACCGCGCGCGCCCATTTTTTGCATTACCACTCCGGAATATTCTTTTGGAACTTCAATAAACACTTTTTCGTAAGGTTCTAGTAGCTTACCGTCGATTTTTTTGGTAATCACTTGAGGTCGGGCTACTTGAAATTCGTAACCTTCACGACGCAGTCTTTCAATTAATATGGCTATGTGCAACTCCCCTCGTCCGGAAACGATCCAATCTCCATTTTCCCCGTCAACTACCTTTAGAGCCATATCGGTCTCCAGCTCCTTAAAAAGGCGTTCACGGATTTGACGGGAAGTCTTGAATACACCTTCCTTACCAGCCAAGGGGGAAGTGTTAACTGAAAAGGTCATATTGATTGTTGGTTCTTCAATTTCCATTAGTGGAAGGGCCACTGCTTCGTTTGGATCAGCAATAGTATCGCCAATATTTACATCTTCGATACCGGCAATAGCGACAATATCACCAGCCATAGCTTCTGTAATTGGAATTTTTTCAAGTCCAGAGAAACCAATGAGAGCAGTCAATTTATATTTATTCATCTCGCCAATATTATTTATATGAGTGACTTCCTGGCCAGCTTCGAGATGACCATTATAGATTCGTCCCGTGGCGATACGCCCTTTAAAATTGTCCCCCACAATAGTAGTGATGAGCATTTGTAATGGTTTATTTGTTTCTCCCTTTGGAGCGGGGATGTATTTCAAAATTGCTTCAAACACAGGTTCTATATTTTTCATTTTATTTATATCTGGTTCTAATCCGGCTAAACCACTCTTGGCTGAGGTATAAACAATGGGGAAAAAAGCCGCTTCATCACTGGCACCAAGCTCTACGAAAAGATCAAAAGTTTTATCAACCACTCGATCAATAGAAGACTTATCTGTCTTTAGATCACCGTTAGGAGAGCGCAAGGTTGATCTGTCAATCTTATTAATGATAACGATGACTTTATGGCCCATCTCAAGGGCGCGTTTCAAAACAAAACGAGTTTGAGGCATCGGCCCCTCCTTAGCATCAACTAAGAGTAAACAGCCATCGGCCATTTTTAAGACTCGTTCTACCTCTCCTCCAAAATCGGCGTGCCCAGGCGTATCGATAATATTTATCTTCGTTTCCTTCCAAATTATGGAAGCGTTTTTGGAGAAAATAGTGATACCGCGTTCCTTTTCCAGTTCGTTGGAATCCATGATGAGATTAGTACTAACTTGATCTTTATTGAGTTTGGTATTACTTTGGCGCAGAAGCGCATCGACAAGGGTAGTTTTGCCATGATCTACGTGGGCAATGATAGCGACATTTCTTAAGTTATTCATAATTTTTGGCATTAGAAAAGCTATTTGGCAAGAATAAATATATCCTTTTTTATTTTAGCTTCGCGAAAACATACTTCTGAGCCATTAGAGAATGAGCTAAGGGCTCATGATATAATGGCGAACCCTAGGAATTCTTAGTCCTTGGAAGTTTAGTCCTGGAAGTTAAACCCGAAACTAATGCGGGTTAATTATAGCACACTATGGGTCTGAAGCGCAATTAGAATTGGAATTCCTAGATCTTCTTTAGAATAAATAACGATTAGGATATGTTTTTTTTGTTTACCACATTTTCCAGTTCTTAACTATTTAGACGTAAAGTGGTGAACCTTCGTTCTATGTTGACGGATAAAATTATATGTCCAGATTACGCTTGCCATGTAATTTCTGATGAAATTATAGATCAATTGGTAGAAGTGTTAAGGAAAGTATTTGGTAAGTTTACGGTCGAAAGTTTTGAAGGCTTTAGCTTTGTTGCTTTTGGCGAAAGCCAGATTATAACAATCCTCCAAACTTAAGTTGCGCGCAACAAACATTTTCAAAGCGGATTCCAATATCTCTTGCTCTTTGAAAAAAATAAACTTCATTTCCAAAATCTTCTCAAGAGTATTGGCTACACCCACCCTGTTTTGTTTATAAAAAGAACTTAACACCCAGTAGATTTCAAAGTAAACAATGACCGAGGTAAAAAGATTGACTTTGCCTTCGGCTGCTTGGCCAAAAAGGGTCTTAACTTCTTCAAACTGCCCTTTGTTGTCAGCTAAAAGAAATCTTAGAAAAAAATTGGTATCGACAAAGATCATTTATTATTTTTTGCAAAGTAATCGGTTTTTGACTGCTCAATAATCTCTTCTAGATCTTTGCCTTGCCAGCTAGCAGGCATTTTTAAAGACCCGGCCAAGTTCTCTACTAAACTAATGGCTGAGGTAATTATCAAGCGATTTTTTTCTTGTGAGATAACAACCTTTTTATTTTTATCAAGATTAGCAGCTTTGAAAAGCTTGATGGGAATGGTGATTTGGCGCTTGCCGGTAATCGTGGCCGTCTTGTTCATACAAGGATATATTATGTTATCCTTTACTTTTTGTCAATTCAAGGATTAGTTTGTGATTCCTTGAATTCTTGATTATCAGGTAGGTACATTGTAATTTTAATTAAAGTTAGGGGATTTT
>JACZRW010000016.1 GCA_022574495.1 Patescibacteria group bacterium
CGTTGATCTCTGAGTTCGCCACATCGCCTTCTATGCCTGCCTGCCCGTAATATGCCAAGTTAGCTGCGAGTTTATCTTTTTTGTATGTGATACGTGTTCCGAATGTTTGACTGTAGTTATCTTTGGTGGACTCAACACGTGAATTGTCAGATCCATGAGGGTGTTTCTGGCCTTAGCTTTACCCTCAATGGTATTGTCATGATCACCCAAGGTATCTGGAAGGTTTTGCCGCCAACGGAACTGTTCGCTGGGGTACCAACGATCGTAGTATTTGTCCACGAGATCTTCGTAGAGATTCCGCCATACACGGTGCTTTTCCTTACCCTCACCTGCCGGTGGGGTAGCGGTGAAGTCCGCGTACTTCCCATCCGGGTCGGGGATACGACCATCATGGAGACGGTCAATCGTCTGTAGCAGGTTATGGTACACCTGCTTGGCAGTGATATTATCCTCGAAACAGTCCCAGTGAGCCAGCAAGGTGAGAGCTCGAAGGTCGAGATCACCAATACGAGCGACCATCTGGAGGTGCTTCCGAAGCTGCAAACCATCGAAAGGCTCCCTCTCAGCGGAAGTAGCCCTACGCAGCTCATCTGGAAACTTCCACCATTCGGCTACGGTAGGATCATACCCATCGTCGCCGCGCGCAGGGAGATCTAGCCTCGTGGCCCGACGTGCTAATTTGTCGTTGTTGCGATCGTGTAGACCAACCATCGGATACGGCACTTCGTAATCTGGATGTAACGTCTGTAGTAGTTGGTACTTCCACAAACGCTCGTCCACCTGCCATTTGGGTACCTGGTGGAATGGTCCTCTAGGTGACTGTTTCATAGTGTCGAGGAGGTTACAGAGGAATTCATCCTCTCGTTTCACGTAATCGAAGATCGCTACAGGCTCGCGCTCATCTTCTGGAAGAGGATTTCCGTTATCATCGAAGGCACGGTATGCCAGACCCGGCAATCTTTTTTCGCCGGAAGCTCTGAGAAACACCTGTCCTGTGTCCTCATCTACCTCGAACTCGGTTCCACTGTCTCCTCCACCTACTACTGGAATCAGGTGTTCAAACAGTCGGTAGACATAATCCCCACTTCTCTGCATTGGGATTTCTACCGCCCTGTCATCTATACGAGTAGCCGCCGCCATTTCTCCTCGACGATCTCTTGCATCGGGAAAGTATTCACCTATTGCATAGGACCTTACTGTAACCACTGCAAATCGTCTTGCTAGACTATGCAGTTCCTCTTCTGTGTAGTCTTCACCGTTTGGCATGTGTGTTCCTCCATTGATGAATTCGTGGAAATGTATCCACGAGTTGCTAGCTGCAACTCGAAGGTTTGATACTACTTAGAGCACCATTCCTCCTTGATTGAGTTGCGGCAGCAACACATCAAGGGGAGTTTGGAGACATAATATTTATCTGCAAACTTCCCTTGATGTTTACTCACCAAAGATATTTTTTGTTCGGAAAGTTAAACTTCCCTTCGTTTATTTCATTTTTCGGAAATATGGCCCCTAGTTATGAGTGGTGGGTCTTTTTGTTTTGGGAAATTTTTTGTTATTTTCCCCATAACCCATGGCTCATAACTTTGCCATCTTCCTACAATTCGATTGTTAAAGTGCTATCCATTTCTCTACTAACGAGAAAGGGCTCTGATCGATAATCACTTATCAACCAGAGCCCTTCAACGAAGGTATGTTAAATCACCGCTTACGCTGCGGCTCTGGTTTAATTTTTATAATTTTAAGTTTAATTTCGCTCATTCTTTGCCTGCTCTTTTTTAATTTTTCGGATTGTATCATAAATTACGCACATTGTCAACCTATAGCACTCTTCGTAACCTCAGGTTTCGAGCTTCTCAACCCTAGGGTACTTCGAGTACTGCGCTAGGCATCTTAATGCCTAGCTAATGTCATTCTTTAAGTCTGGTACTTCTCTAAACTTCTTAATCAATGCTGAGTAACATAATTATCCGACGGGTTCAGCTGAATTAGGGGCTAATTCGGGAAACTAGGTTCCAGGTTTATGTTCGTTTACTCTTCGATACAGTATGACTGAGTTGATTTTGAAGCTAGCTTCAGCCATAATAAGCCCTACAGCAATAGCCGAAAGCTTTTTTTCGGCGAATAAAAATCGAATCCAACTGATATGCAACAGCACGCTGTCCCACAAAATATAACTGGGTTTGAATTTAAACTCATTGGTTTCCTTACCATTAAACAGTTCGGTTATCTAGCTGTCCCTGGTATTTTTTCGTTCATTTTCTTCCTCAGTCCTTTTCCTAGTATAGTAAAAATCATATTTATCACTCCCGCCGCACTTCTTGGGGTGGCCATGGCTTTTGTACCGGTAAATGGGGTTCCCTTCGATAAATGGATAATTATTTTTTTACGTTCTGTCTACTCACCCTCAAGAAGAGTCTGGCACAAAACTCCCAAGGAAATAAGTTTTCTCTCACCCAGCTTTTCAAATTATCTGAAGCGGCCAAAAATTGTTTCAAAGCCAATTTCCAGTGATAGATCTAGACTTAATAATTATTTAGCTGGGCTAAAAGGTAAGAAGGGGCAATCAGGTTTAGATCTATTTGAACAAGGGCGACTTTCAAAGCTAAATTTTAGCACCACCGTTCCTCACTTTAGTGAATCCGCTCTTAACGAGAGTTCCAATGAAGGTATTGAACCACTTAAAGAAATACCCCAAGACCAACCAACCAATACAGAATTCAATTCTTTAGAGAAGCAGAGCGAGGAGGTAACAAATGGCTGAGGTAGATGCTCCTCAGGAGAAAAATCTATACCCAGATCTACCAACAGGGACCACTATGAAGGTGACTCATCCCGGTAAGCCATTGTCTCACCGCTATCAAGTACCACAAAACCCCAGGCAAGTAGTGGAGTCTCAACAACAGTCCACTCGCCTTGCTTCAGACATAAATTTCAAACCAATTACCACGATTAATTACCAAGACAAAAACATTCACGTAAAACCTATAAATAACACAACCCAAAGACATATGTCGCCCCTCCCGATAAACGGTTCCTTCAAGTTGCCTATTAGAGGGGAACGGGTGTTTCAAGTTTCCGCTGACTTTCAAAGACAACTGCAAAAACGGGTTAGTAATATAGTAGATCCTTATAAGGATTCGCCTTTTCCAAAGCCAGTTCCCCACATTGTTACCAAGGTTCCAAAACCGCCTGCACCAACCGATATTGCTCAACCATTAAACGTTCAGCCTCCACCTTTCTCAATTAAACCCAAAACTTACGTACCACCAATACCGCCGGTACCAACGCCACCTCAACCACCCAAAGAAGTGGAGAAAAAACCGATAGAAGTTGCCCCGGCCCCTCAAGAACCGATGACGATTCAGACCCCAGAGCCTACTAAACCCACCGTAGTTGAAGAAATAAAGAAAGAGGAAGAACCAAAATCAGACACCGCTATGTTCGAGACTCTAAATAAATTGAAGGAGCAGCTGTCCCTTGAGACACTACAAAAAAATGTATCTCAAGAAAGAATCGGAGAATTGTCTGACAACTACCAGTCTCAAGTAGTAAAACTTATTGGGGAAAACAAAAAAACTATAAATCAAATCGAAGAGCTAAAAAATAAGCTAGTCCAAGAAACCAAGAATAGGATCGCGGCCGAAAATAGAATATCCACTGCAACAAATCCACTGATTACTCAAATAAACAAGCTAAAGATAGAAAGAGACGGCCTCTTAGGACAGATAAAGGAGGATGAGAACAACTTGGCCGCTTCCAAACAACGGGAACAAATTCTGGTCTCGTCCAATGTTGAAATAACCCAGCTTAAAGCAAAACTTGCCCAAGTGGAAAACGAAAAAATTAATGTAGAAAATAAAGCTATTAAATACGAGAGTCTAATAAACGATTTGAGAAATAAAAAGCCAGGTGCTCCAGAAATTAAAAAAACAATTATCCCTCACTTTGGAATGCAAAAATCAGATGCCGCCGTGCGTATTGTTGAACCAGCACCAGCAATCGGAAAGATGGCGCCTCAATTAACAACAGTCCCGAACGTGGTTAGCGGGATTGTTAAAAACAGTGACGGAATGCTACTAACAGAAGTAGTCATTGTGGTCAAAGACTCCACCGACAATCCTGTTCGAGCTTTGAAATCGAACAAAATTGGTCAGTTCGCTATATCAACCCCTTTACCAAACGGAGTTTACACCATGGAATTGGAGAGGGAGGGTAGTGACTTTGATATAGTTCAAATAACGCTTGAAGGCAAAGTAATGCCACCAATAGAAATAAGAGGACGGTAAGTTTGGTGTGTCATGCATCAAGTGTCAAGTGTTGCGTTATTTTGCTTGATACTTGATACCTGATATTTTAATACTGCCGACAAAGGAGGTAAAACGTGGCAAAACAAAAAATATACTCAACCCAGGCACATTTAGACATAGAAGACATAAGAGATAGTCTCGTTGTGCTCAAAAATGGGGAGGCAGTCTCTATAATCCAAACTAATGCAATAAACTTTGATCTCTTAAGCGAGAGGGAGCAGGACGCTATAATGTTTGCGTATGCAGCCCTTCTGAACTCTCTAACCTTTCCAATTCAAGTATTGGTGAGGACGAAAAGAATGGACATAACAAATTATATGCAGACGCTAGCACAAGCGCGAAGCGAAGCAAGAAACGATATAATGAAAGACCAGATCGATAAGTACGCCTATTTCATAAAAAACCTTGTCTCCAAAAACCAAGTTTTAGATAAAAGATTTTATATCATAATACCTTATCTTGCGATAAGCTTAACTCAACTGAAGAGTGTGGGCACATTATTTGGTAAAAACCCACCGCCCACCAACAAGTGGGCCACTATTGAAAAGGCAAAGGTAAATTTGTCTCCGAAAGTTGAGCACATAATTAAGCAGTTGAGCAGAATAGGTCTAAAAAGCAAACAACTTAGTACCGAAGAATTAGTAGAGCTTTTTTATGATCTCTACAATCCGGAGGTAACCAGAGAGCAAAAAGCGGCTCTAGCTACACAAGAGTACACCACTCCTATTGTTGAACCAGCTGTTTCACCCATAATGGAAGACAGTGAGCAAGAATCCAAAAATAATAAACCAAAATGAAGCTAAACTTGTTTCACAAAAAGAAAATAGACCCTAAAGAGCAAGAACTAAACGAAACCCGCCAAAGAGTACGAGAGGTATTAGGTAAAGGCATGGTAGATGTACAAGACGTCATTGCTCCTCCTGCAATTGAAATAGATTTTGATTATATAAAAATAGGGGACACCTATTTCCGAACCCTATTTGTGGCTGGCTACCCAAGATTTGTTGGGGCTAATTGGCTCTCCCCTTTAATTAATTTTGATCATACTCTAGATATTTCTTTTTACTACTATCCAGTTGAATCCAAGGGGGTACTAAATGATCTTCGCCGGAAAATCGCCGAGATGGAAGCGACTATTGAGAGTGATCTGGAGGCTGGTAGAGTGATGGACCCTGGTGTAAGAATTGCACTAGAAGACGCCAACACTCTACAAGAACAACTTACCGCTGGGGTGGAGAGGTTCTTCCAATTTTCATTCTATGTAACTATCCCTGCCGATTCTCCTGAGGAATTAAATTCCGTTACTAAACGGGTAGAGTCGACTCTGGGTTCATTACTGGTGGTTTCTAAGCACGCTACTCTTCAACAAGAGCAGGCTTTTCAATCAGTACTTCCAACCTTTACCGATAAATTATTAGTCACTAGAAACATGGATACTACCGCCCTAGCGACAACATTTCCGTTTGTATCTAGTGAACTTACCGCCAATGTTGGGGTGATGTATGGGATTAATGAACATAATGGTTCTTTAGTTATTTTTGACCGCTTTTCTTTAGAAAACGCCAACACCGTGGTTTTCGCAAAAAGTGGCGCCGGTAAAAGCTACATGGTAAAACTTGAATCTATTAGGCAACTAATGTTTGGGACCGAAATAATCATCATCGATCCTGAGGATGAGTATATATCCTTAGTAAAGGCAATCGGAGGGGAGGTAATAAGATTCAAGACGGAAGAAAAAGTAAGGATTAACCCATTTGACCTTTCTGGAATTTATCAGGAAGGGGAAAATGAACTTGGTCTTAAGATTCTGGCTCTTCATTCACTTTTCCGCATAATAATGGGAAACTTAACCCCAACCGAAGATGCCATTTTGGATAGGGCGCTGGTAGCTACTTACAAATCCAAGGGGATTACTCCCGACCCAGCAACACAAACAAAAGAACCGCCGGTAATGGAAGACTTGTACAATACATTACTTAACTTTTCCGATCCAGAGGCTAAGTCTCTAGCGGCCAGGTTAGAGAAATTCGTTCGGGGGTCTTTATCGGGAATATTCGACCAACAAAGCAGTATTGATATCAAAAACACCTTTACCGTTTTTTCTATAAGAGACATGGAGGACGAATTGCGCCCAATCGCTATGTTCATAATATTGGACTTTATCTGGACCAGGATAAAAAGAGATCCCAAGGAAAGGGTATTAGTCGTTGATGAGGCGTGGTATATGATGAAATATCCAGACTCTGCTTCATTCATGTATTCAATCGCTAAAAGGGCCAGAAAATATAAACTCGGTTTAACCACCATTACCCAAGACGTAGAGGACTTCCTTACCAGTGAGTACGGCAAGGCTATCGTGACTAATTCATCCTTGCAATTTTTGCTAAAACAATCACCGGCCTCCATAGACAGAATAACTGAAGTTTTTTATTTATCAGAAGGGGAGCGCAACTTACTTCTTTCATCAGAAATAGGAGAAGGGTTATTCTTTGCCGGGCAAAACCACGTAGCCATAAGAATCCAGGCTTCCCCAGAAGAACACTTGCTAATTACTTCTAACCAAACGGTGAACGAATCTAGACCAACTCAAAAGCCCCCCGAAGTCGATGCTTCAACGACTTCTCAGGTAAACCTAAACTCAAGTCAGAATCCAGACGATCACCCCAAAGAACGAGAATGATTTTCTAAATCTTCTTCACTTCCCCAACTTTGACTTCAAATATAGCAGTTTTTGATAACATTTCTTTTGGTAGCGCTTCTTTATTTGTGGACGTTACTATACTTTGTTGTTTTGGGAGAATTGTGGCTACGTGCTCCCTATTGTTACTATCAAATTCGCTCATAACATCATCAAGCAGGAGGATGGGCCTCTCCCGCAGCATTTTCTCAATGTATTCTACTTCAACCAACTTTAAAGCCAAAGCGGCTATTCTTTGTTCTCCTCGGGATCCAAAAGAACCAATGTCCTTTTCCAGGATTTTGTCTTTATTTACAATATCAAAATATATTTTGAAATCGTCTCGATGGGGACCACAGGACGTCACCAATTTTTCTATGTCTGCTCCTTTTCTTTTCCCCAGCTCTAATTCAAAAAATCTTCTAACCTCTTTTTCTGTTTTAATAATGCTGGGGAAAGGAGCGTACTCTATCCTAATTTTCGATCCGATAATTTTATTCCCTAAAGAGTTGAGAATTTTATTGGCCCATTCTGAAAATGCTACCCTACTCAACCAAATACGGCTCCCCAAGCTAACCACCTGCCTATCCCACACCGATAGATCAATGTTCCTACCTTGCTTTATCAAAAACAGGCTTCTGTTTCTATTTTTTATTGCTCTAATATAGCGACCAAAATCGTGCAAGTAACTTTTGCTTATCATGGCTAGGAGCTGGTCAAAATACTTACGTCTCTTTTCGGGGGAGCCCGATATTATACTCAAGCTTTCTGGGGAGAAGAGTACTATTGGTAGAGAACCTATAATATTGGCCTTCTTTTCTTTCCTATTATTCAAAAATACTCGCTTTGTATCCTTGGTGACCACTACTTTAATTTCATTCGGCCCAGCTTTACCAAACACCAAAGCCTCTTCTTGTCCCCAACGTATCATTTCTGAGTCCCGTATGGTTCGAAACGATTTGGTGGTGGCAAGTAAATATATACTTTCAATAACATTGGTTTTACCTTGTGCATTATCGCCCACCAACAGATTTACTTTTCTACTAAACTCAACCTCTAGTTTTTTTAAGTTTCTGAAATTGTAAAGCGACAAACTCTCAAGTACCATTTAGGTTTGGTTTCTAACCGGCATTACGATGTAGATAAAGGAATCGTCTTCAACAGACTTAATTAGAGCTGGTCCAGCAGAACCTGAAAATTTTATTTCAACCGTTTTACCCTTAACCGCATTTATTCCTTCGGAAAGATAACGGCTATTAAAGGCGATTTTTAAATTCTGGCCTTTTAACCTAGGGTTGATCCTCACCTGACTCTCTCCAACCTGAGGTGCGGATGTGCTTATCAAGGACTCGTCGTCCTTAAAGCTTAGTTGGACAACACTACCAACATCTCTAGCAAACGTACTAACTATTTTTAATGAATCAAGAATGCTATCTTTATCTAAGACTACGCTTGTTGAGAATTCCTTAGGTATAATCTGGTCAAATTGAGGGAAATCTCCAGCGATCAACTTTGTGTAATATTCTATATGCCCCGTTGTGAATCTCGCCTGGCTATCAGTCAAAGACACCTCTATCCTTACGCTATCGCTTTCCGACTCCCCAGTAAGTTTAACTAACTCCGAAAGTCCCCGGGCTGGTATAATAAACTCTTCGTCAAGTACTTTATTGATCTCTTTTTTAGCCAGTCTGTAGCCATCCGTAGCAACTACTATCGCCTTCTCCTTCTCTGGTCTGAAGAGAACTCCGGTTAGTACTGGCCTACCCTCATCTTGGCTCGCCGCTATTCCTACTTCCTTTGCTGTTTGGGTTAATACTGCTTTCTTTAATTCCTTCCCACCACCCGCTTTTTTTTCGGTTAGTTTCGGAAACTCCGCGGCTGAAATAGTTGGGATCTTTGCTTGCGTCTTGATGGTTCTAAGCACCAGTATCTCCTTATCTTGTTCCAATGATACTTTTTCATCTTTAATTACACTTAGCAGCTCGTTTAATAGCCGCGCCGGTACCGTAGTTTCCCCCGCCGTCACGATCTTTGCCGGTACCCAACTGCTTATAGTAGTGTCTAGGTTTGTGCCCGTGGTCTTAATACCACCATCCTTTGTTTTTATTAGTAGGTTGTTTAGTATTGGCGTCGTTGGTCGTTGTCCTACCGCTCGGCTAGAAAGACCCACCGTCTTTGATAAGTTTTCTTTAGTTATTTCTATCTTCATATAGTGTAATTAATAGTTAGTAATAGTAGAGCAGGTGAGTATGTTAAAAACTATGTAGAAAGTCTACACTTGTGAGCCATTAAGTAACAACCCATCAAGTGAAGTAGGTGCACAACTTTGTGGGTAGAAAGTGAATAACATTGCGCCTACCCGAGTTATGTGAAAATACGCTCACTAATTTCCCCAATTTCTACACGGGTTTTTGGTGAGGTTTTAATCTGAGCCTTAATCTTATTCACAGAGTAAATCACACTAGTGTGATCAGCTTTATTAAAAATGTTAGCAATTACTGTCAGTGAAATATTGAAATTATTTCTAAGTATATACATGGCAATTTGGCGGGGTAAGACAAGGTTGGCTTGACGGTGTTTCCCGGTGATTTCGGAAACTGGGGTCGAAAAATACCGAGCCACTATCTCCACCACTTTTTTAGGGTTGGTATTCCTTGCCGTTTCTTTCTGAGTGAGGTCCAGCACCTCTTTTAAAAGAGTGGGAGAAGGAGGCCTATTGGCCACTCTTGAATAGGTGATTAGTCTAATCAAACCACCCTCAAGGTCTCTTATGCTGTTTGGAAAGCATTCGGCTAGCTGGCGAATAAGGTCAGACGGTAGATTAATTTTTTGAGCGGCGCATTTTTTTAGGAGTACTGCTTCACGCAGTTCGCTATCAGGCTTACCGATGTCCGCGACCATACCACCCTCAAAACGACTCCTCAACCTATCTGCCAGTTTTCTTATTGAGGAAGGAGGTCGATCGCTTGCTATAATGATTTGTTTTCCCAAGGAGTGTAGTACGTTGAAGGTATGGAAGATCTCTTCTTGGGTAGCTTCTCGGCCCGATAAAAACTGAGCGTCGTCTAATAATAAAACATCGATACTTCTGTACTTGATTTTAAACTCACGGGTCGTCTTTGTTTGTATAGAGGTTACTAAATCGTTGGTAAATTCTTCGCAAGGAGAATATAGGACCTTAAGTTTGGGGTTTTTTGATATTAACTGTTGGCCGATACTTTGGATAAGATGAGTTTTACCTAAACCAACCCCACCGTAAACAAAGAAGGGGTTGTAATTTTTTGAACCCTGGTCGGTTATAGATTTTGCTACCGCGTAGGCTAATTGATTGCTGCTTCCAACCACAAAATTTTCGAGATTGAAGACGGGGTTAAGGTTTGCTTTGGAAAGAGCCTCTTTGAATAAATCTTGGTCTGGTTCTAAGAACAGAGGAGCGGGGCTGCCTACGTTGCTTGACGGCTGCTTATTTTTTGGTTTGCGGTTGATATTGTTAACCAGTGGGCTGACGGAAAAAATCAAACCGTTATTTTCTCCAGTGACATTGTCTAAGATTGCTTTTATTTGGACTTGGTAACGAGATTCAATCCAATTTTTCACGTAAGGTGAGCTACAACCCAGTTCTACGAGATTATTTTCCCAAGAAACAATAATGGTTTTACCTTTAAACCAGGTTTGAAAATTTGCTGTCGATAGATTTAGTTGTAGTTCGCCCAACGTTGATTCCCAAAGGGTTATCTTATCCATAGTTTATTTTGGCAGGATGAGAAGTTTATTGTAGGTAAATATATTATGAAAACATTACCGGAACGGTCAAGGAGGACGTTCTACTACTTATCTATATCAGCAAGTAAAAACTTAAGTATTTGACATGAAGAAGGCTCTTAATTATACTACCTCCGCCATGCCGAAAAGAACATACCAGCCAAAGAAGCTAAAAAGAAAAAGAAAGCACGGGTTTTTATCTAGAACCCAATCATCGGGCGGTAAAAAAGTTCTAAAGCGCCGTAGACAAAAGGGAAGAAAGAGAATTTCAGTTTGATCAAATGCTCCCCAAAAAACACAGACTAAATCTCAATAAGCAAAGATTTTTTAGGGGTGAAATAGAATATAGCTCACCGTTTTTTAAAATTCTTAAAAGGAATGGTAGTGGCGTCGGACCAAAGATAGGCTTTATAATAAGTGGGAAAGTTGGCAAGGCGGTTACTAGAAATAAAATACGTAGATTATTAGCTCAGTCAATTATTAATAATATAGATAGAATTCCAAAAACCTCCCTATTAATATTGATAGCCTTCCCAAGGATAGCTGGAATTAATGCGGATCGTATAGAAGAGGAAGTGAATAAAGGTTTACTAAAACTTTTTAATAATAATGTTTAATTTTTTTGTAGAGGCGATAACCAATCTTAATAACATAGTCGGTAACCTTGGGGTTACTATAATTATTATTGGTATCGTGAGCAGAGTCTTATTTTACCCATTCACAAAGATCAGTATCAAGCAAGCTCAGAAGATGAGAGATATGAAGCCAAAATTGGACGAGCTGAAAAAAAGACACGGGAAAGATAAGAAGAAGCTCGCTGAAAAACAAGCCAGTCTTTATAAAGAATCTGGAGTCAGTGCCCTTGGGTGTTTTGCCCCAATAGTACAGCTTGTGGTGGCAATAATTTTATTTCAAGTGCTCTTGAGATTCCTAAATACGGGGGTGGACACAAGTTTTCTTATTTGGGATTTAGCCCAACCTAATGCATATAAACTGGAAAACCTACCATTTAGTGTACCAGGAATATTAGTTGTCGTAACCGCAATCGCCACCTTTATTCAAGCAAAGATGACTATGCCTGAACCAGTTCACGATTACAAGTCAGACTCCCTAAAAGAAAAAAAGGAAAAGCAGGATTTATCAGATGCTCTTAGTGCTAGTCAAGGGCAAATGGTGTATTTATTCCCATTTTTAATTCTATTTACGGGGACTTTATTTCCAGCTGGTTTGGCTTTGTATTGGACCATTAGTACAATTATAGGTATAATCCAGCAGTATTATATTGCTGGATGGGGAGGATTGACCCCATTGATAAATCGAATATGGAAAAAGCAATAAAAAAAGCTAAGGATATCACTAAAGATCTTTTGAAGAAACTAAAAGTTGATGCTAAAGTTGAGGTTGCCGAAAAAGATTCTGTTATTAATATCAGTTTAGAAGGAGAGGATTTAGGTTTGTTAATAGGTTATCACGGCGAAAATTTGGAGGCCATGCAGCTCATTATAGGATTGATGGTGAATAAAAATATTGATGGTGAAGAGTGGGTACCAGTAAATCTTGACGTAGGTGGTTGGCGTGATGAAAGAATACAAGTTTTGCGGAGGATGGTAGAGAAGGCCGCTCTTGATATAGAATCAGTAAAAGAACCAGTAGAACTGCCACCAATGTCTGCATCACAAAGACGTATGGTCCACACGATTCTTGCTGATTTCCCCGGATTTATTTCAGAATCTATAGGGGAGGAGCCAAATAGGAAAGTGGTAATAAAAAAAGCTTAGCAATAGTGAAAAGTGTTGAAAGAAATTCAAAAGTAAACAAAATACAGGTTTTTACTGACGGAGGGTCGAGGGGGAACCCAGGTCCGGCAGCGGCGGCTGCTATAGCCAAGGACCCTGCGGGAAAAGTGCGGTTATTACGCGGGAAATATTTGGGTAGGGCTACTAATAATTTTGCTGAGTATCAAGGCGTAATTCTTGCTTTTGAGGAATTGTTAAAAACGATTGGTATAGAACCAAGAAAAACAAAACTCGCGTTTAATTTAGATTCGAGCCTAGTTGTCAACCAATTAAACGGCACTTTTAAGGTGAAAAACCCTAAGATCAGAGATTTAGTTGTAAAGGTGAGAAACCTGGAACCCCAATTTTTAGAGGTTTCTTATGTTCATATTCCAAGAGAAAAAAACACCGAAGCCGATCGTATAGTTAATGAGACCTTAGATAAAGAACTTACCTGATTTTTCTACTTGATAACAGGGTCACTTTAATCTAAAATTTGTTTTATTTAAATAAATAATTATGAAAGACTCTGCCCAGCCAAGAATTTTTCCATTCGAAGTCAATAATTCTGAAAACAGAACTGCTTTAGTAGCCGGTGGTTCAGGTTTTGTAGGGGCTCTAATATGTGAACAGCTGCTATCCAAAGGTTACAGGGTGGTTTGTGTTGATAATTTGACTTCGGGTAATAAAGATAACGTCAAGCACCTTTTAAACACCTCTGGTTTCACCTTCGTAAAAGCGGATATTAATAACCCCGATTTTTCAATTCCTAATGAGATTAATCTAGATATTATTTTTCACGCGGCAGGGTTGGAGGAATTCTCGGTAGAAAGAGACCTTTCTATAGAGACTTTATTGGTTAATTCTTTAGGGACTAGGGTTCTTTTAGAGCTAGCGAAATCAAGAGGGGCTAAGTTTGTATTTATTTCGTCGGCAGATCTTTACAGTGGGGTGTTCTCTTCCACATCGCTAAAATATTATTTTGGTAAAAACCCAGAAAACGAATCCACTTTTACTCATAACGAAGCGAAAAGGTTTGCTGAAGCTTTAGTATTCGAATACTTTAAAAATTATGATATTACAGCCGTGATTGTTAGAGTCAAAGATCTATATGGACCTAGAATGAACTTAAATTCGGAAGGTGGTATAAATAAACTTTTTAAGCAAGTTATATACGACGCTAAAATAATAATACCTGGGGATGGGTTGAAGATACTGAACCCAACTTACGTTACAGACGCGGTATCTGGGATTGTAAAAGCGGGATTGGTCGGTGCAAAGGGAGAAATATATAATCTTGTAAACCCAGAGAAGATAACTCTTGTATCACTAGCCCAGGTTGTCAAACAAGTTTTGGGGTATGTAAACATTACCCACAAAGGAAGTTCGGAACACTTAGACATTCCTTATCACCAGTTAGATTTATCTACCAGCATTGAGAAGCTTGACTGGAGGCCTACGATTGGGTTGGCGGATGGTATTTTTCAGACAGTTGCTTATTTTCGAAAACCACGGGAAGAGAAAACCAATTCTCAACACCCAACCACCAAGCCTTTATTTGTAGGGGCGGCGCAAAATACGAATAAAAACAAGAGTCGAAAAATTCCATTGATATCGCACGTTAGGTTAATAATTTTCCTGGCCGCTCTTGCCTTGGTTGTTTTAACCATAATTTATCCTGGTGGAGCCTTGGTGCTCGATACTTATCTGGCAAACAATTCTTTTAAAGAGTCCATAAAAAATTTGGAAGTTGATAGAGTGGGAATTAGCGCAGAAAAGGCGAATGAGGCGGCGACTTATTATAATAGAGCCGCACAAGACTTCCGAACCCTTAATTGGCTGACTCAGATAGTTGCCAACAGAGAAAAACTAAACGCAATAGAAGACTTTTATTTTATAGGGGAGAAACTTTCAAAATCTACTAATGCGATATCAAAATCATTGGATATATTAATAAGTATAACGAGCGCCAATGGGGTTTCTGATGAAGAAGCTCAAGAGGCAATAAAAAAAGTGGAAAGCGAGGCTCTAGAAGCAAAAAAACAATTAGATTTGAGCTCTTCGAATCTGTCACAGCTTAATCAGGATAAGTTACCAAATTCACTGGTTAATGATCTTGAAGAATTTAAACGGGCGGAAAAAATATTGGGTGAGATAATAGTCCAACTTTTAAACTCGACATAGACTTGAGGCTCGTGCTATACTTTATGTAGAAAATGAGTAAGAAGGTTGTTAAGCAATTCGAGGAGCAGTTTGGGAAAGAATGGAGATGCCAGTGCAAGGCAGACTTTAGACCAGGAAACTTGGAGATATTATCAGAATCAGTGAATTCCCTGCTCGCTCACTACCGATGCCCAGAATGTGGGAGGGAACAGATGTTGGCAGCAGCAATTAGTGAATCAGAAGAGGCTATAGAACCAATAACGAAACAGGTGACTGTGATTAAATTACCAAAAACTACAATCTCAGCCGATGATATTTTGGATATTAAGCTGGCAGTGGGTAAAATGAAATTCAGCTCAATCAGATCTATGGGTAATCAGAAAAGTAAAAGGAAACCTACCGTTACTATATCCAAAGTGACCTCTTCGAAAAACTAGCTCCGATTGACAAGCCGCGTATAATACGTAGGTCTATTATTTCATGAAAAAAATTAATCTCTCTACTGAACAAAGAAAAATACTAGGAAAAAAAGTTAAGCATTTGCGCAAAGAAGGTAAAATACCCGCCAATATTTTTGGTAAGGATTTTAAATCCAGATCATTAACCGTGGAGGAAGCCGATTTCCGTAGTGTTTTTAAGGAAGCGGGTGAAACCGGAGTAATAAACGTAAAAGTGGGGACGGACGAATACCCAGCTCTAGTTCATAGTGTTCAGCTTGATCCTAGGACAGACGCACTCCTGCACGTGGATTTTCATAAAGTAAATTTAAAAGAAAAAATTACCACTCACGTTCCGATCATCATAGAAGGGGAATCTCCGGCGGTAAAATCAGGTATTGGATTAATTCTCCAGACCATAAATGAGCTGGAAGTAGAATCTTTACCCACTGATATTCCGTCTGAAATAAAAATAGAGGCGTCCAAACTAGAAGAAGTTGGCCAAGCTATTCACGTGAAAGACCTTGAGATAGACAGAGATAAGGTGGAGGTGAAAAACGATCCTGAAGATACTGTTATTACGGTTCAAACTGCGGAAATGAAAGAAGAGGAACCAGAAGAAGAGGTATCCCCAGAAGAGGTAGAGGCAACCGCCGAAAAAGGTAAGGAAGAAGAGGAAGATGGTGAAGAAACAGAAGATAAGAAAGATAAAGGAAAAGAAGAGCCTAAGGAAGAAAAGACCCCAGAGGCTGAAGGTAAACCAGAAGAAAAAACCCAAAAATAAATTTCATATTCCCCATTCCCTAAGAAACCACTTGACTATAGGTCATTTTTATGTTACTATATTTCCCAACTTTGAGTAAGCTAGGAGGAGAGACGATGTTAGAAGTTCTGTGGAGATGGGTCGAAGCCCTTTTCACCTGGGATCTGGTGAAGGTAAAATGCCCTATCAGAGTGCACACGCATCTGAGGGTGAGGTTCTATCGGCGGCGAGCGGATACACATGAGCATCACGCTTGTGTCTGGCACGAGCACCTCTACTGGGTCCACGCACATTGCCCAGGCCACTTGGTCCGTAGGAACCGGTTACTCACTTGGCTCCAGCAATTTGCTTGGGGTAGGCAAAGTATGAGGACAGTAATCGGTAGAACGGCGTAAGCTAGGAAGGAGACGAATAGTGCTTAAAGTGTTCGCAGTTTTAGTAGCGCTTCCAATCAAACTGTTGGAAGTGGTAGGGATGATACTAGACTTTCTGGCCTACATTCTCAAACGGATGGGAAAGGTGCTTGATAGCACGAACAACTCTGATTACGACCCAGACCAGGTTGAATTCATACGCACTGGGATCTTCTTGATCCTATTAGTGGTCGTCATCATCTTACTGGCGGTTAAGAAGCTACGGATTAGCGACAAATAATAAACTTGCTTGCGGCGAGCGTCGCACAAGGACCGTCTTTGATTAGTCTGGCGTAAGCCAGAAAGGAGGGAGAGGTTGAAAAAGCTGTTGGCTTGGCCCCTGTTCGTCCCACTTTTCATGCTGCTCTTGGTGGGGGGTATACCGAACTTGATGGCTATAGCCTACCAATGGGCTGACAACACCATCAGTGGGGAAAATGAAGAGTCCAACCTCTATCGCTATGTTAATGTCATGCGCACTGGGATCTTCCTGATCCTATTCGTGATGGTCATCACTCTATTGGCGGTGAAATAAGCGCGACATGTGGTGGTAGGTAAAGTTAAGGGCACTACACTTGTGGAGGGCAGGCAGCGATTAAATTCGTAAGCTCGATACGCTAAAGCGTTCGGGTGTCTGTCCTCTTTCTATTTCTTAGAGACTTTGGCCAGCTAGACACCATGATTG
>JACZRW010000061.1 GCA_022574495.1 Patescibacteria group bacterium
TGATCGAGGATCAAGTTAAAGCTAGCCCTGCACCAGTATTTCAAAGACCAGTTGATGGTAGTCTGTCACAAGGTTTTTGGTTTATACACCCGGCAATCGATATTCCGAGATCGTACGGTACCGATATTAATCCTATCGCAGAAGGTAAGGTAACTTTAGCAGGTTGGGATGGAGGATACGGGTATTCAGTAATAATTAAACACACGGCTGGGTTTACTTCACGCTATGCTCACCTCTCGAAAATTAATGTTAAAGATGGTCAAATAGTAACCAAAGAAACCACAATCGGATTGGTTGGAGCGACTGGCTATGCAACTGGTTCTCACCTTCACTTAGAAGTTTATTCTGATGGCAAGAACGTGGATCCGCAAGCTTATTTACCTACGTACTGATAGAACTAGGCAATCCTGCGTAGTTAAGACTAAGAACTAGCTAGTGGTAAACTTACGTAAAAAGTAGACCCTTCTCCTGCTTTAGAATCAAACCAAATCTTTCCTCCATGAGCCTCAATTATTAGCTTCGCCAGATAAAGACCTAATCCAATACCAACATAGTCATAGGTTAGTACATCCGTAGTACGGTGGAATTTTTTGAAAACTTTATTTTTCTCCTCTTCCGGGATACCAATACCTTCATCTTTTATTGAAATTACTGCGTTTTTAGATTCCCGATGGAGTTTTATGATAACTTTACCATTGGCTTTATTAAATTTAATTGCATTATCCATTATTTCTACAAAAGCTTGAGTGATCCTCTCTTCCTCAAGCTCAATTTTAGGTAAGGACTTTTGGGGTAATTCAAACACAAAATTTATTCTCTTTTCCAGTATCTTTTCATTCATATTCCCAATAATTTCTTCCAATAAAGTTACTACATCTACTTGCTTTTTTATTATTGGTTTTTCTCCTTTTTCCAGCGAAACTAAACTTAGAAGAGTTTCCGTTATTGTCTCCAGCTCTTTAGTGCTTTTTGAAATCCTAACTAGCTGCTTCCGAGCGTCCGTATTTAAAGAACTGTCTTCTTGAAGAGAGCTAACGTAGCCCTTAATTACCGTCAATGGGGTTCTTAAATTATGTGAGGCTAAGGAAATAAACTCGTCTTTCAGTTTATCTAGCTCTTTTAGATCTTCAATATTTTTTCTAAGGGTCTGCGCCATTTGGTTAACGGCTGAGGCTAAATCTTCCACCTCGTCTTTTGTATTAACCTCAATTTTATACGAGAAATCGCCTTTACTAATTTTTCGCGTTCCTTGAATCACGGTTTCTATCGGGGCTATAATTATTCGATTAACCACCGAGATTATTAAAATAATAGACCCAGCGAAAAAAATAAAGCTAAGAAACAATGTGGTTAAAATTGTAGAAAAAAGGTTTTGGGATACTGAATCGTAAGAAATAAAATAGCGGATCGAAAATGGGTGGGCACCAAAATCTTCAAAATATGGTTCTACTATCTGATCTGGACTCGAATTTTTATTACGGGGTGGCACTTCACTTTCGACATTAGAATTCACATTGGCTAAGATTGTCTGATCTTCAACTGCCCAAACAACGTTAGACTTTCCAAATTCCAGATCATCCGAATCAAATAATACTTCTCCTTTCACTGAAATTATCTGTACTCTTTCAACATCATTATTCAATGACAGAATCTCTTGGGTAAGTTCCTTAAATTTTAAATATCCTGAATTAAAATAAAGTGAATAATTTGCTCCAATTGGTTTAGCAGACAGTTTTGCAAAAGCTCTTACTTGGGAAACTAGAGTATTTCTCTGGGTGTTTACATTTTGGTAAATTAAAATGCCAGTGGAAACGGTATAGACCAAAAATAGAAGCACCAATACTAATAAGCTGAACTTAAATCTTAGGGATTTTCCAATTGTTTCAGGCAGGAATTTCATTTTGCTAAATAAATTTTAGCACAATGAGAGAAAGTAATAACCTTAGGTGTTAGTGCTATTAGGTAATAATTTCTTGGCCGGAAATCTCGTTGGTGTAGATAGCCCCGAAGGCAGTAGGAGTCCAGTTAATATCATTACCAAACATATAATAAGATTCTAGGCTATAAAGGGGTATAATAGGTAAATCTTCCATAGCCTTTACCATAGCTTCTTGAAGTTTGTTTGCCCTAGTATTTGTATCAAAGACTGAAGCTAGTTCTTCTGCTAATTTATCTATCTCCAAATTACTATAACTAGTCAAATTGGCCGATCCATACCTATCATCAGTTGAATGTAAAATGTCTGTGAATATTTCACCAGCATCATAAGTCTCCGCACCATAATCAAAAACAAATAAAGAAGTATCTTGTTTAATCACCAATTTTTCAAAACCCTCATCTCTTGTTAACCCATTTACCTTGGTCTTTATGTTAATTTTTTCAAGGTCTTTAGCGATTTCTTCCCCCTCTTTTAATCTAAATCCTGGGATATCTAGCGTGATACTAAATCCATCCGCAAAACCCGCTTGTTTCATCAACTGCTTTGCTTCATCAACATTTGGCGCCGGACGATTTATACTAGGATTGTATCCAAATATAGCGTCCGTGACATATTGAGAGGCAGGAACGGCAGAAAGAGAGGCTTCCTCTATAACATTACTAACATTGATTACCTTATACATAGCTTGACGAACAAGTTTATTCTTCAAGGGATTAGGCGATTTATCAATATAAGGACTTTTGTCGCGAGCTGTATCCATCCAGAGGAATGATATGAATGGGTCGGCTAAACTTTTTACTTGGAAACTAGAACCTAATGTTTGGCTTAGTTTTTGGTCGGTTACTTTAGCTAAATCTATATCACCTTTTTTAAGAGCCTCTACCAACTGTTTATCAGTAACGTCATCAGGGAAGAACTTATAGACTACTTTCTTTACCTTTGGCGTCCCCAAAAAATAATTATTGTTAGCTTCAAGAATTGCTTGATCTTTATCCATTTTTATAAATTTATAGGGGCCAGTACCAACTGCTTCGCTTTTACCTCGATTCTTATATTGCTCTTCGGACACTATGAAGGCAAATACCATTCGGTTAAGAAGAACCGGATCTGGTGATGTAGTTTTGATATCCACCGTAAAATCATCCACAACTTCTACAGTGTCCACGGTACCAAGGTTGAATGAATTAGGCCATTCTTCTTTCAGGGCGGTGTCAATACTGAATTTTACATCTGATGCCTTTAACATATCTCCGTTGTGAAACTTCACACCCTTACGTAAGGTAAATCTCCAGGTGGTGTCATCTGGATTCGTCCAGCTTGTAGCCAGAGCTGGTTTTACCTCACCGTCAACAATCCTCCCCAAACCATCAAAAATATTGTTGTTGAAAACAACTTCTGCAAAGTCTGGAACTGAATCTGGAAATATGCCAGAAAAGGCAGGGGATTGTGCTATTGTAATAGACTCTCTATCCAAATCGGTAATTACCTTTGGACCAGTTTCTTCTTGATCTTTATTTATAAATAAGAAAAAACCAACCCCGGCAACTACTACTATTACTAATATTACAATTAGAATTACAATACGAGTTTTAGATCCTGAAGGCTTCGGGGTTTCTTGAACCTCAGGTTGAGGAGTTTGTTGGACAGTTTGAGACTCCATTTAAACTAAGGTTACCAACTTTTACTGCCTCATGTCAATCAAGAACCTTA
>JACZRW010000001.1 GCA_022574495.1 Patescibacteria group bacterium
TGGATTCTTTCTAATGCTGCTGTTGTATGATCAAAGCCTACACGTTTCTGACCAGAAGCCATAGTTGTTGGTACTAAGACCGCTTGTGATAGTTCATTAATTAGAAGAGAATCATCTTTATATGATAGAGCTTCCTCGTTACCATCAATAGCTGTCCCTTCACCTAAACCGATACCGGTAAGGTTAAGACCTAATTGAATAGTAATCTGGTCGCCTGCTAATCTCTCTAAATCTGTTTCTTGCTTAAGAATTGACTGGTCGCCGACAAACTGCCCTGCAACCGTTTCTTTAAGCATCTCTGGAATAAGTTGCTCACTAAAACGTTTTACCGCAATAGCTGCACCAGTTCCAACCGTGGTTTCTGCCATAGCAAAACTCCTTGAAGATTAAAAAAATATAATTTTCTAGTCTTTTCGTGTTTGCTTGATTTCGGTTGAAGCTGACCTACGATTTTTGACGGTAAAAGTTCGTAGGTAGATAGTCTCACCGTCAACGCCCGTCCCCCGCGACCTTTGTTAGGCTGTGGGGGCGGGTTCTTTTTTTGCTTAGTCAACGAAGTGGTCGCTGTGCCCGAAGAATTCTTAGTTCGAAGAATGCAGAATTCAGTGGATTCTATTTAATTCTGATTTGGAGATTTTTTCTCTTTAGCCTGGAAGACAAATTTGCCATGGTCCTCATCCATATCGGTAAAATCATCTACCTCCGCAATCAACTTTGCAGAGGTGCTTTTCCCAAAGGCGATTACTTCTACCCTATGACCTTGGTTTTTTAAATATTCCACCAACGGTACGTAATCACCGTCTCCAGAAACTAATATCATTGCATCTAGTCTTGGAGCAAGCCGAATCATATCCAGAGCAATACCCACGTCCCAGTCCCCTTTTTTGACACCACCGGGGAAAATCTGGACTTCTTTTGACTTTACTTCAAAACCAGCTTTTTCTAAGGCATCGAAAAAAGACTGTTCCTCCGGCATAGACGCTTTTATAACGTATGCAATTGCTCTAATTAGTTGTCGGCCTTCGACGGCTGTATTTAAAATTTGACTAAAGTTTACTCTACGCCCATATAAATTTTTGGCAGAGTAGTACATATTTTGTACATCAACAAAAACACCAACTCTTTGGTTTGGATTTCTTTTCATAATTTACACCCCCTTCCTATATACTGTTCCACAGTTGCAGCACGCGGGATAGTTGATTACGATGTATCAGCTACGAGCGGGCTATTTGCTAGATATATTCCCCTATGATAACATTAGTTCACCAAATTTACCCTATGAAAAAAATCACAAAGGCAATAATCCCTGCGGCCGGATACGGTACCCGTTTCCTCCCTGCTACTAAAGCAATGCCAAAAGAAATGCTGCCTATTGTTGATAAACCCATCATTCAATACGTTGTTGAGGAAGTGGTTGCTTCCGGAATTGAAGATATTATTTTGGTGACTGGTGGAAATAAAAGGGCAATTGAAGACCATTTTGATAGATCCAGAGAGCTGGAGGATTGGCTGGAAGAGACAGGGAAGAAGGAAAAATTAGATGAAATTATTCGCATTGCCCACATGGCCAATTTTTTTTACGTAAGACAAAAAGGGCCATATGGAAACGCTTCTCCAGTTATTTCTGCGAAGCACTTAGTGGAGAACGAACCTTTTGCAGTGATCTGGGGGGATGAATTTATCCATTCAGAGCCACCAAGACTGAAACAATTATTGGATACTTTCGAAAAGTACCAATCCAGTGTTATTAGCGGTGTGAAAATTGAGAAAAAGGAAGACCTGGCAAAGTATGGTATTGCCGATATAGAAAAAGTTGAAGGTAATGTTTACAAAATTAAAAAAATAGTTGAGAAACCAGATCCAAGAGAAGCCCCTTCAGATATTGCAACCCACGGAGCTTATGTTTTTACCCCAAGCATATTTGAGCATTTAGAAAGCTTAAAACCAGGAAGAGGCGGCGAACTGTGGCTTCCGGAGGCGATAGATTCTTTAATAAAAAAAGAACCGGTATATGCGGTAATAATCGAAGGTGGGAGATATTATGATATTGGTAATAAAAAAGGGTTTATCGAAGCTAATATTGAGTTTGGCCTGAAAGACCCCGATATTAAAGAAGATTTGGGCCAATTTATAAAAAAAATTGCTCAAAAACTTCCTAATTAATACAATTAGGTATCTGCCATGTCTGATAGAAAGTTAATCGCTGGTTCATTTATATTTCTTCTTCTCGTTATTTTGATTGGTTCTATAATTATAGTTAGGGAAAAAGGTTACCTTTCTAGGGAAGAAGAACCCACGTTTATTAGTTACGTTGGCCTATGGGATCCTGAAATTATTAATCCTCTTAAAATAGAGTATCAGAAGCAAAACCCAGATATTACGATTGAATACGAACAAAAAAAACCAGAGCTCTATTTTGAAACCTTAAAAAATTTGTTAGCAACGGAAAACCCCCCAGATATTTTTTGGTGGCATTCTGGCTGGGGGCCAATGCTTAATAATGATTTATCAGCAATTCCCGAAAGTGTAATTTCAATTCAAGATTACGAAAAAACTTATTTTCCGGTAACCAAGGCTGATGCTAAAATAGGAGGGACATATAGAGGGGTTCCTTTAGAAATCGATGGACTGGCTTTAATTTATAATAAAGGTCTGCTTTCTTCAAAAGGCTTCAAGAACCCCCCAAAAACTTGGGCCGATCTGCAAAGAACATATATCCCCGCCTTAAATAAATTTGATAAGAAAAAAGGCATATTACAATCCACTATTGCGCTTGGAACCGAAAATAATATTTCGAATTTTTCAGAGATATTAGGCCTACTTTTTCTTCAAAACGGAGTCACCTTTATTGAGAATGGAGAGATGAAAATACACGATAGCGTGGCTTTAAATAATGATAATTTAGGGCAAAAGACATTAGATTTTTACACCAGCTTTACAAAAAAGACCAAGGATTGGGACTCAACTCTCCCAAACTCCATCCGTGCATTTGCGCAGGGTAAAGTGGCGATGATTATCCTACCTTCACACAAAATCCCCTCACTCCAATCACAGATAAAGGCCACTGGATCTAAAGTAAAATTTGGTGTATCCAGTGTGCCGCAACCACCAAATGTAGAACCGGTAACGTGGGGAAGTTATTGGCTTTCTGGGGTGTCGGTAAAAAGTAGTAAACAAGGTGAAGCATGGAAATTTATTAAATTTTTATCAGAACCAGAAAGCTTGAAAAAGATTTTTGAAAAAGAATCTAAAATCCGAAAAATTGGGCGAGTTTACCCTAGGAAAGATATGAGTAAGGAATTGCGCAAAAACGCCTTGTTGGCTCCCTACCAATCTCAAGCTCAATTTGCAAAAAGTTGGTACTTACACTCAGATACTTTTGATGGGGCACTGAACGATGAAATGATTGAAAAACTTCGTGAACTAGTGTCTAGGATGGCTCAGGGTAAGGGTTCAGCGAAATCAAATTTAAACTCTTTTGCTCCTGAGGCTAAAGAAGTATTATCAAAATATGGCGTATTTAGCCCAGAGATAATAGAAAGGTAAATTTTTACTTGACAAATGGAAAGTCTTTTGTATAATTCTAGCGGACTGAAGTTACGAGTGCGAATTTTTCTTGTTTTTTAGAGTTGCTGCGCACTAATCCTACTATTTTCTGCCCCTTTATTAAATTAATAAGTTTAAATTGGAGGTTAAATGTTGAAAACAAAAGCTAGTATTAAACCATTAGCAGGTTATGCATTAATAGAACCTGAAGAAGCGGAAGGAATAACGGCTTCCGGAATATTATTGCCAGATACAGCCCAGGAAAAACCAGCGCAAGGAAAAGTCCTAGCAGTAGGTGCTTTAGTAAAGCACTCAAGCTACGAAGAAAAAGCTGCTTTTAAAACTGGAGATACGGTGCTTTACAAAAAATGGGGTGGTGACGAAATAAAAATTGATGGAAACGAATTAAAATTAGTTAAATTTGAAGACGTAATGGCTATTATTGAATAAGGAGGATTATTATTTATGTCCCGCTAAAGCGTGACGTAATTTTTTAGGAGGTAAAAAATTATGGCAAAACAATTGATTTATTCAGACAAAGCTAGAAGTAAACTGCTCACCGGTATTAATAAACTTGCCGATGCAGTCGCAACTACTCTTGGACCAAAAGGTCGTAATGTTGCCCTTGATAAAAAATGGGGAGCACCTAATGTAGTGCATGATGGGGTAACCGTTGCCAAAGAAATTGATCTTGAAGATCCATTTGAAAACATGGGCGCTCAACTCATAAAGGAAGCCGCTTCCAAAACCAATGATGTTGCGGGAGACGGAACGACTACGGCCACTATTCTTGCCCAAGCAATTTCCGAAGAAGGACTAAAGAATATAACCGCGGGTACAAACCCGATGATAATGAAACGCGGTATAGAAGCTGGTGTTAAAGTAGTGGTTGATTCACTCAAAAAGTCAGCTAAGAAGGTTTCCAACAAAGAAGAAACGGCTCAAGTGGCTACTATATCGGCAGCGGATGAGACAATCGGAGACTTAATCGCTGAGGCTTTAGAAAAAGTAGGAAAAGATGGTGTAGTTACGGTAGAAGAATCAAAAGGTTTAGAAACAAATGTGGAGTACAAGGAAGGGATGGAATTTGATAGAGGTTTTGTGTCCCCCTACTTTGTTACTGATTCTGCCAAGATGGAGAGTTCAATTGAAAATCCCCACATACTCATCACCGATAAGAAAATATCTGCAATCACAGATCTGCTGCCTTTACTAGAAAAACTGGTACAAACAACCAAGGACTTGGTTATTATTGCTGATGACATTGAAGGTGAAGCACTGGCCACTTTGGTGGTAAATAAAATTCGGGGAACTATGAATATTTTAGCAATCAAAGCGCCTGGTTTTGGAGATCGAAGAAAAGAGATGCTTGACGATATTGCGGTTCTCACTGGCGGAACACTGATCTCTGAAGATACAGGGGTAAAATTTGATTCTATAACTCCGGATCTACTTGGAAAGGCAGATAGAATAACTTCTGATAAAGACAACACTGTAATTGTTGGAGGTAAAGGAGGAAAAAATAAAATTGACGCTAGAATTACCCAGATTCGAAGTCAGATAGAAAAAACCACTTCGGACTTTGACAAAGAAAAATTAGAAGAGCGTCTAGCAAAGCTTGCCGGTGGAGTGGCGGTAGTGAGTGTTGGGGCAGCAACCGAAATAGAACTCAAGGAAAAGAAAGAAAGAGTAAACGATGCAGTTCAAGCCACCAAAGCGGCTATCGAAGAAGGAGTTGTAGTTGGCGGAGAAGTGGCTTTTATTAGAGCGGCTAGATCACTGGATACTGCAAAAGTTAACGACGATGAAATGATTGGTATAAAAATTCTTCAACACGCTCTTAGAAAACCACTAGAAAAACTGGCTGAAAACGCTGGAGCAGACGCAGGGTGGGTGGTAAGAGAAGTAGAGAAAAGCGAAGGAAATAAAGGCTTTAATGCCCTAACTGGAAAATTTGAGGATTTGGTTAAAGCAGGAGTGATAGATCCGGTAAAAGTGACCAGAAGTGCCCTGCAAAATGCGGCTAGCGTAGCAATAATGGTGCTAACTACCGAAGCGCTAGTTACCGATATCCCAGAAGAAAAATCTACTCCAGAACCGGGAGCGGGAATGCCACCAGGTGGTATGGGTGGGTTCTAGTACACCACCTAGAATTTAATTCGAATTTTGGAAAGGGCCGCAAGGCCCTTTCTTCGTGGCAAAAAATTGACTATAAGATTTATAATAAGTGGACTAAATAATTTTCGCACATTCAATAAAAAGCAAAAAAGAGAGGAGAGAGCATGACCAATAAGCCACTAACAGATAGACCAGAAGTCGTCTACGATTATATTTGGAACCAACTCTCTGAAAAGGAGAAACGTATTCTTGCCTACTGGGCGAGGTATATGGATGAGTATCTATCGATCCGTTGGATCAAAGCAGGAGCCTGTCTTAGGTCACTGCACGACAGAGAGTTAACTGCTCTTAACGCCAAGTTAGCCAGACTCAATTCAGGGTTGCGAATATCCTGTCGAAAGGAGGAAGAATCAAACCGTATTACGTGGAAGCTAGAAAAGAAATAGCATCTTCAATGAAGAAAGTGAGGGGAGGGGGCGGACCTTTTGTGCAACAGCACAACTGGTTCGCCTTTTCCATTTCTAACCATAAATTTTTGAAAAACTTTAAGTCTTCTTTTTGACAAATCCCCTTCCCCTATTTCCCTAAGATGTTAGCTATGGTATATATAATGTACTGGAAGTAAGGCAACCGATCGCATAGTGATAAAGTTGGGAGGTAATCGCACTCTAACAATTAAACAACCCATGAAAGGTAGAGAGAGGAGGAAACAACGTGAGAAGGTCACATAGAGGAGGTGTGCCGGATGGTTAGCGATACGTCGCAAGACCGTACGGTTCGAGGGAAGCCGAGCCATCCTTCGACCCAACCACAGACCCCGCCGTCCTCGGGCAGCGGGACTATGCAGAGCTAAAGCGTCGTATCGTCGCTGCGGGCCTGCTCGAAAAACAGCCGGGCTACTATGTCTTCAACGCGTCCGTCCGGCTGATGCTCCTGGCCACCAGCATTTTGTTCTTGTTCATCATCGACAACGTCTGGCTACAGATGCTAAACGCGGTGTTCCTGGCCTTCGCCTCCACACAGATCGGCTATCTTGGCCATGACGCCGGCCACCGGCAGATCTTCAGCGGCGCGCATCGTAACGACGTCTTCGGGCTGGGGATCAACTTCTTGCTCGCCATCAGCCGCACTTGGTGGGTTGATACCCACAACGAACACCACGTGGACCCCAATGACCTAGATTACGACCCACATACGAGGTTGCCTATCTTCGTCTTCTCCGATGAACAGGCCCTCAACAAGGAAGGGCTCCCAGCCCGCATCGTCGGCTATCAGAGTTTCTACTTCTTCCCCATCCTACTCCTAGAGTACTTGGGGGCGCGCCTGGCGAGCGTTCAGTTATTGTTGGCGGGGGAGGTGAAGGGGAAGTCGTGGGAAGCACTGGCGATGGTCCTCCACTTCGCCGTCTACTTCGGCCTGCTGTTCTACGCGCTTAGCTGGTGGCACGCGGTGCTCTTCATTGTCGTACACCAGTCGCTGCAGGGGCTCTACATGGGCTCCGTCTTTGCGCCAAACCACAAAGGCATGCCGACGTTCAACCCGTGAGGA
Organism: Patescibacteria group bacterium; assembly: GCA_022574495.1. Taxonomy (GTDB): domain Bacteria; phylum Patescibacteriota; class Microgenomatia; order Woykebacterales; family RBG-16-39-9b; genus JACZRW01. The sequence continues at coordinate 7,213 of JACZRW010000001.1, forward strand.
CAACATCGATTTCTTCCGCAGGCAGGTTCTGACGAGCCGCAACATCGTTGGGAATCCGATTGCCGACTTCTGGTATGGCGGGCTCAATTACCAGATTGAGCATCACCTGTTCCCGAGCATGCCGCGGAACAAGCTGAGGAAGGCTCAGCCTATCGTGAAAGCATTCTGTGAGGAGCGCTCCGTCTCCTACGCCGAGTGTAGCGCCTTCCGCTCGAATGTCTTGATCCTTCGGTACTTGCACCGAGTGAGTGCATCGCTACGACCACGTACAACTTAAGAGGCGCAGCACCATCGGAAAGATAACTTCTGGTGAGAAAAGCGAGAGAGTAGAAAGTGAGGGGGAAACAGGCGGACCTTTGTGTGAAAGCACAACTGGTCCGCCTTTTCCATTTCTACCCTAAATTTTTGACAAAACCCTACCCAACCTTTAAAATTCCCCCACAATGACTAAATCTAAAAAACCAACAAATAAGAAACCAGAAAAAATTCATAAAAAACTAATTATCGTTCACGGATGGAAAGGCGCTCCAGAACAGGGTTGGTACCCGTGGTTAAAGAGTGAAATGGAAAGAAAAGATTGGGAAGTACATATCCCTGCTTTGCCAAATTCCAATAATCCAAAAATCCATGAGTGGCTTGGCTCACTTGCCCAAGTTGCTGATAGTGTGGATGAGAATACGTACATGGTTGGACACTCCTTAGGTTGTGTAACCATACTTAAATTCTTGGAAAATTTGGATGAGAAGCAAAAAATTGGCGGGGTTATTTTGATAGCCGGTTTTGATAATCCCCTAGGAATTAAGGAAGTAGAAAACTTTTTTCAAGGACCTTTAAATTGGGATAAAGCGAAAAGAACTTGTAAAAAATTTATAGTCATTCATTCTGAGGATGATCATGGCGTCCCAGCGGATAATGGAATAAGAATGAAGAATAACTTGGGAGCTAAAAAAATATTGGTAAATGGTTATAAACATTTTTCAGGTGATGATGGCGTAAATTCTCTTCCTCTAGTTATCGAAGAACTCCTTGAAATTTCTAGCTAGCCCAAATAAACTAAATTCTCATGACTAAACCAGAAGATTTACATTTGGTTAAGCAAGCGCAAAAAGGCAGTCTGTCTGCTTACCAAACGCTATATATGCGGCACTTAGATGCAATTTACCGCTACTTCTTTTTTCAAACAAAAGATAAATTTTTGGCGGAAGATTTAGGTCAAGAAGTGTTTATAAAAATATGGAAATCTATCGATAAATACGATGAAAAGAAAGGAGCATTCACAAGTTGGATGTATCGTATTGCCCATAATCTTTTGGTTGATTATTATCGAGGTAAGAAGACACTTACACTAAAAGAAGGACTGGAAGCATCTTACAGTGAGGATTGGTTGGAAAAGCTTGACCATTCAGAGAAAATACAAAATGTTAAGAAAGCACTGGAGAATGTATCGGCAGACTATAAAGAAGTAATCATACTTCGTTTCTTCGAGGACTTGAGTGTAGAAGAAGTGTCCCAAATCATTGATAAGTCAGAAGAAAATGTGCGTGTAATTCAGCACCGAGCTATACGTAAACTAAAGGAAATACTAGAAATATAACGCGTATCAAATACGCGATGAATGCTACTCATATGACTGATGAAGAATTTTTGGAAAAATTAAAGAAAGAATCTAGATTTGAGCACTCTGGTGCCCAGAAAGATATTTTGTGGGGAAGACTATCATCTTATCTTGACGAAGAAAAAGTTGGGCGTGGATTTTGGCATTTTGGATTCCGTTATGCATATTTTGCTGTAGTTGCTTTTGTAGTATTGCTTGGATCGGCTGGTGTTACATTTGCTTCTCAAAGCTCTATTCCTGGGCAAACCCTCTACCCGGTTAAACGCTTTAGTGAGGAGGCGGTTATTTTTGTTAAATTTGATCAGAGAGAAAAGGATATTGCCAGGATGGAACTAACTACTAAACGGGCAGATGAGGTTAATAAACTAGTGGCTGATAATCCCGAAAAGGTAGGAGAAGCGTTGGATGAATATGAAAGTCAAATCGAAAGTTACCTTTTTGCTTATATGGAAGACCCCGAATACTTTCAATCTTTTGAGATGACGATAATGGCGAATAAAGAATACCTGATGAAAGCGGCCGAATCCGCTCCAGATGAAATTAAAATAAGAATCAAAGCACTATTAGAAGAGTCGGAATCTCAAGAGACTGATGATGGTAAAGGGGATGTAGAAGGAGAAGAAGATAAGTTACCTGATGGGGAAGAAAGTGGTGATAACGGGTCAGATTTTGGGGCAAATCAAAACGAAACTTCTAATTAAAGCGTTTCTCTCCAACCTTAATTTCGATATCTAATGTATTTTCTTCGGGGGTAATTGGACAGCGAAAGTTATCGTTATAGGCGCAGTAGGGATTGTAGGCATAGTTTAAATCTAAGTCTATCTTTCCGTCTTCTTCCTCGGCTTCGACGTATCTTCCATCGTGGTAGGTTTCTGATTGATTTGTTTTATCTCTAAAGGCTAAAAATAAATGGTCGCTATCGGTACTTTTGTAAACATGTAGAGATTGTTCCTTTCCGTCAAGTTCGAATTTAATTTTCCCATATCTTTTATAAGCTTCGGTATCCCCAGCGCTAGTCTTAATATCTATTAACCCTCCATCTTCTTTTTCTAATTTTGCCAAGACATGGTATTCTGGATCTTCCGGAAAATACTTCAACCCTTTAAAAGCGTGTTTTTGTTCGTTAGTAAGAGGGGAGTCTTGGGTGGTTCCAAAAAGCTCGTCTTTTTCTTTTCGAAAATCTGATACTTTGCTCATGTGTGAATTTTACCAAATAGAAAAGATGGCGTCCAGTGACCTACAACACTAAGTATCTGTATGGTTATTTTAGTAAGATATATATGTATGAAATTGTTACCTAATTTATTAATTTATTTTGGTGTGTATCATTTAGTAAGCACCATAATTTTGTACTTTTTAATTAGATTATTCTCCTACGATTTATGGCGCGCTCAATATTCTGAGGGTGGTATAGAATCCATATTCACGGTTACAGAGGGAAATTATCATTTTGGATTATTTATCACTTTAATTTTTGCCGGTGCCGCTGTTTTAAAAGGGCTCGAGCTGAAAAATATAGAAGAAAAAATTTCTCGTTTAAGATACGTAACCAATAGTGTTCTAGTCTTTGTGGTTGTCCTTTCGGCAATATATTTCACTTTTGTAAATTTATTAATACTTATTAAACCCTCTTATTTTTAACAAGTGATTTTTTTCACATTTTATTCTATAAAAATAATGTTTAATAAATTTGCTTGTTAGTTTTATGAAGTTTTTACCCGTAGTTGGTTTGGGAATAATTAGTGTAGTAATTATAGGTGTAATCCTTTTAGTCGAAGGGGAAAATAGTAAACCAAGGGTAGTTACAGATGAAAATGGTAATGAGTTTACTCTTGGTGTTGATAGCTCAGATGATTCATCTTATTCTGTAAACGTTGGTGACAAAGCGCCAGATTTTACCCTAACCACTTATGATGGGAAAGTTGTAAAGTTATCAGATCTCTACAAAGAAAAGCCCGTAATTATGCAGTTTTGGGCTACGTGGTGCGAAATCTGTGAGAGAGAATTTCCAGAAAATAATACCTACGCTCAAGAAAATAAAGATAAGTTCCACTTTTTAGCAGTAAATTGGGCTGAATCGGCGAGTCAAGTAGAGTCATATATTAGTAGAAAAAACTTGGATCCAACCGCAATTACTTTCCTGATGAATGAATCTTCAGATGTTGTTCGTGCTTACGGTGTTCGAGGAACACCTACGCACACGATTATTGATACAAAAGGACAAATCTTCTTTTATAATGTTGGTTACACCACTGTTAGCCAATTTAGTGCCGCCATTAATTCTCTTTAAGGTTCTTGATTGACATGAGGCAGTAAAAGTTGGTAACCTTAGTTTAAATGGAGTCTCAAACTGTCCAACAAACTCCTCAACCTGAGGTTCAAGAAACCCCGAAGCCTTCAGGATCTAAAACTCGCATTGTAATTCTAATTGTAATATTAGTAATAGTGGTAGTTGCGGGGGTTGGTTTTTTCTTATTAATAAATAAAGGGCAAGAAGAAACTGGTCCAAAGGTAATTACCGGTTTGGATATAGAATCTATCACAATAGCACAGTCCCCTGCCTTTTCCGGCATATTTCCAGATTCAGTTCCAGATTTTGCAGAAGTTGTTTTCAACAACAATATTTTCGATGGTTTGGGGAGGATTGTTGATGGTGAGGTAAAGCCGGCTCTGGCTACAAGCTGGACGAATCCAGATAACACAACCTGGAGATTTACTTTACGTAAGGGTGTAAAATTCCACAACGGAGATGTGTTAAAGGCATCTGATGTAAAATTCAGTATTGACACCGCCCTGAAAGAAGAATGGCCCAATTCATTTAATCTTGGTACCGTGGACACCGTAGAAGTCGTGGATGACTTTACGGTGGATATCAAAACAACATCACCAGATCCTGTTCTTCTCAATAGGATGGTTTTCGCCTTCATCGTGTCCGAAAAACAATATAAGAATCGAGGTGAAAGCGAAGCAGTTGGAACCGGTCCCTATAAATTCGTAAAAATGGATAAAGAACAAGTAACGCTTGAAGCTAACAATAATTATTTCTTGGGGACGCCAAAGGTAAAGAAAGTAGTCTATAAATTCTTCTCTGATGACGTTACTGATAAACAGTTGGTAGAGGCTCTTAAAAAAGGAGATGTAGATTTAGCTAAAGTAACCGACCAAAAATTAAGCCAAACATTGGGTTCTAGTTTCCAAGTAAAAAGTTTAGCCGACCCATTCATATCATTCCTCTGGATGGATACAGCTCGCGACAAAAGTCCTTATATTGATAAATCACCAAATCCATTGAAGAGCAAACTTGTTCGCCAAGCCATGTATAAGGTAATCAATGTGAATAATATTATAAAGGAAGCCTCTATTTCTGCCGTTCCTGCCTCTCAATATGTCACCGACGCTATATTTGGATACAATTCGAATATAAATCGTCCGGCGCCAAATGTTGATGAAGCAAAGGATTTGATGAAACAATCGGGTTTTGCGGATGGATTTAATATCACGCTAGATATCCCAGGATTTAGATTAAAGGAAGGTGAAGCAATCGCTAAAGACCTTGAAAAAATTAACATAAAGACCAAGGTAAATGGGTTAACAAGAGATGAGGGTTTTGAAAAATTGGTGATTAAACAAGACACTTCTTTATTTGTTTTTGATTATGGTGCGGAGACTTATGATGCTGGTGAAATATTCACAGACATTTTACATTCAACAGATGATACCTATGGATCAGTCAACCTAACAAGCTATAGCAACGTGGAGACAGACAAATTAGCAGAAGAAATAGCCTCAATATTTGACACTAAGACCAGGGCAACCAAACTTCAAGAAGCTATGGTGAAGGTTATGGAAGATTTACCTATCATACCTCTTTACAGCCTGAAATCTTATTACACTTTTGGTAATGATATTGACTGGACCCCTACTGCCTTTGGAGCCATCTATGCCAATGAGATTTCCGGTCGAGAAGTTATTACTCAATAACACTAACACCTAAGGTTACTACTATCTCCCATTGTGCTAAAATTTATTTAGAAAAATGAAACTCCTGCCTGAAGCAATTGGTAAATCCCTAAGATTTAAATTCGGCTTATTAGTATTGGTGCTTCTATTTTTGGTCTATACCGTTTCCACTGGAGTTTTAATTTACCAAAATATAAACACCCAGAGAAATATTCTAATTTCCCAAGTAAGAGCTTTTGCAAAACTGTCAGCAAAACCAATCGGAGGAAATTATTCGCTTTATTTTGATTCAGGATATTTAAAATTCAAGGAACTCACCCAAGAGATTCTGTCATTGAATAATGATGTTGAAAGAGTACAGATAATTTCAGTTAAAGGAGAAGTATTATTTGATTCGGACGATCTAGAATTTGGTAAATCCACAGTGATTTGGGCAGTTGAAGATCAGACAATCTTAGCCAATGTGAATTCTAATGTCGAAAGTGAAGTGCCACCCCGTAAAAAAAATTCGAGGCCAGAGCAGATAGTAGAACCATACTTTGAAGATTTTGGTGCTCACCCATTTTCGATCCGATATTTTATTTCTTACGATTCTGTATCCCAAAACCTTTTTTCTACAATCCTAACCACACTGCTTCTTAGTTTTATTTTTTTCGCTGGGTCTATTATTTTAATAATTTCGGTGGTTAATCGAACAATTATAGCCCCGATAGAAACCGTGATTCAAGGAGCGAGAAAAATTAGTAAGGGCGATTTCTCGCATAAAATTGAGGTTGATACAAAAGACGAGGTGGAAGATTTAGCCTTAGCCGTTAACCAAATGGCTCAGACTCTAAGAAAAAATATTGATGATCTAAAAGAGCTAGATAAACTGAAGGACGAATTTATTTATTTAGCCTCACATAATTTAAGAACCCCTCTGACTGTAATTAAAGGCTATGTTAGCTCTCTTCAAGAAGACAGTTCTTTAAATACAGAAACTCGGGAGCAGTTAGTTAATATTTCTAAAAGCACTAAAGAGCTCGAAATAATAACGGAAACTCTTCTTAGTTTAGTTTCGCTGGAAAAAGGAGAGAAACCAGTAATAAAAAAACAAATAGATTTAGTTCCTATGCTTGAAGAAATTAGCGGAAAATTACAGGAAAAGGCTCTTGAGAAAGGGATAAATTTTATATTCGAATTACCAGAAAAGACACTTCCCGAGGTAGCGTTAGAAGAGGACCGGATCAAACAAGCTTTTATTGCCCTTGTGGATAACGCTATTAAATTTAATAAAAAAAACGGTAAAGTAATAATAAAATTTCATAGAAATACCGACGGTGTTGTTATTTCAATAAAAGATGAAGGTATAGGTATTCCTAATGATAAGAGAGACAAGGTTTTTAAGAAATTCCAACGTATTAATGATATCTTGACATATGATTATGTAGGTATTGGGCTTGGTCTTTATGTAACTAAACTGATAATTGAGGCTCATGGAGGGAAGATTTGGTTTGATTCTAAAGTGGGTGAAGGGTCTACTTTTCACGTAAGTTTACCACTAGCTGGTTCTTAGTCTTAACTACGCAGGATTGTATAGTACTATCAGTGTATAGGTAAATAAGCTTGCGGATCCACGTTCTTGCCATCAGAGTAAACTTCTAAGTGAAGGTGAGAACCAGTTGCATAGCCAGTGGCTCCAACTAATCCAATTGTGGTTTCTTTGGTTACTCTTTGCCCAGTTTTTACATTAATTTTTGAAAGGTGGGCGTATCGTGAAGTAAATCCAGCCGTGTGTTTAATTATTACTGAATAGCCATACCCTCCGTCCCATCCTGCTAGTGTCACTTTTCCTTCCGCAATTGGATTGATATCGGTACCGTACGATCTCGGAATATCGATTGCCGGGTGTATAAACCAAAAACCTTGTGACAGACTACCATCAACTGGTCTTTGAAATACTGGTGCAGGGCTAGCTTTAACTTGATCCTCGATCACATATTCAACATTTCTTTCCTGTGTATAATTAGTATCGATTGGTTCTAAAGTTGAAGCTGGAACCAATTGGAGCGTACTAATACTAATTGCAAATATTCCAAAAACGTACCTTTTCAAGGCTTTATTGGCTATCTTAGCTGATTTTTTTGCCCAATGGTAAAATTCCCGTCCGGAAATTAAAGCATCAAACAAGATGGAATTAGTATTAAATCCAACCTGTCTGACTAAACGGGGTGAAACATAAACGCGGTGAATAGAACTATTTAATTGTTCTTTCCGCTGGGGCAGAGAGCGACCAGCTAAGCCGGCTTTTCTCTGTTTTAGCATATCCCCCGAAAGTTCGGGGAACAAAAAAATTCTCCCGCAATTTTGGAAGACGAGGGCATTATACTAAACGGTCAAGAAAAAGTCAAGGCCTTAGGGCCGCAGACCCCGCCGAAACGCTCTTTGAACCGGGTATGGATAAGCGAAGCTTGTGAACTTCGTTCTAATATACTGAAAAGGTGAAAAGTAAGGCTATGTGGGGTCAAGTCTATGACCTTCACCCGAAGCTTTATCGTAATGTGGAGGCGACGAGCGGATTCGAACCGCCGTAAAAGGTTTTGCAGACCTCTACCTAGCCACTCGGTCACGTCGCCCCAGTTTGAGCCTAGATTATAGCATATGAACTTAAAAAGATAAAACATTAATCGTGGATACCTTGTAACCTATAGTGGTTGACTTTCAGTTAGAAATGTGTTAGAATCTAGGTTCTAAATAAGGCACGAATAAAGAAATATTGTACGTGGAATTTTTAGTTCTTTTGAGCTAAGGATTTTAGTTGCAAGATTTATTTTAGGTATTTTGCTCCTTAAAAACTCCTTACTTGAGTTACGTAATCATGAACAACTCGTGGTTACTTACCTCGAGTGAGGTTCGCGAGAGCGGTAAAAAATATAGTTATACATTCAAAAGAAAGGATGGTAAGCGATACATGCACTAAGAGGCCAAAACCACCAGATCCGGTAGCGAGCATCCCTGCTCTACAAGAATGGTCTCCCTTCGGAGAGGCAAGTCCGTAATCTAACAACGGGCGGAGCAGGGAGGGTTTTAGTCCCTTCGGGGATACCCTGCTCATGATGCGCATAACATCAACCGGAGAAGGAGGAATTTGCCTTGGATGGCATTCTACCAATCTCCCAGTACCGTGAGTACATAGTGCAAACGGTGCGAGACAACCAGGTTACAATCTTGGTTGGTGAGACAGGTAGCGGCAAAACCACACAAGTTCCGGTGTATCTTCTGGATGCTGGCTTCGGTCAGCGAGGACGCATCGGAATCACCCAACCTCGACGTCTAGCTGCCACTTCGGTGGCCGAGTACGTCGCGGATCGTATGGGTTGCCGAGTAGGCGAAGAAGTGGGTTATCAGATCCGCTTCGACGACACTACGACTGAGGGTACTCGGATCAGTTTCATGACTGACGGCATACTTCTGCAGGAAGCAAAGAGCGACCCGCTCTTCTCTCGTTATGAAGTTTTGGTGTTTGATGAAGCACACGAGCGCAACCTCAACACCGACTTTGGTCTTGGTTTGGTCAAGCACGCCCTCAACACGCGAGATGACCTGAAGGTCGTTATCATGTCGGCCACAATCGACGCCGATAAGTTCTCCGCCTTTTTCGGCGGGGCACCGATCATTAACGTCGAAGGTAAGACGTACCCAGTTGAGGTGCGCTACCTCGATGCGGTCGACGAGCAAGACGCGCAGGACCTCTTCATGGACCGTTCCATTGAGGCCCTCGCCGCCTTCAAGGTTGGTCAGATCCACCGCTCTGGCAAGCCGGGAGACATCCTGGTCTTCATGCCAGGGAAGGATGAGATCTACAAAACCATCCGATTAATTGAACAACTGCATCACCAAGACCTGCACACCCTAGCAGTTTACGGGGACATGACGCCTCAGGAACAGCGTCGAATTTTCGACCGGTTTTCTGGACGAAAGGTGATCGTAGCTACCAACATTGCCGAGACCAGCATTACCATAGACGGCGTCGTGCACGTTGTCGACAGCGGGCTCATCAAGCAGATGAACTTTGACCCCAACACAGGGATCAGGTCTTTAAGCGTGACTGAGCACTCAAAGTCTGGTCTTGCGCAGCGACTTGGTCGAGCTGGACGCACCCAACCTGGTGTGTGTTGGCGGCTTTTCCTCTCTGAGGAGTACGAGACAGGCCGTCTTCCCTACCAGGGATGGAGCAAGAAGCAGCGCGATCAATTCACCAAACCAGAAATCCTGCGTACTGACCTAGCTGGTGTTGTCCTTCGGATGATCGGCATCGGTATCACCGACGTCGAGAGTTTCGAGTTTGTGGATATGCCAGTCGCTGGGGCAATCCATAACGCTTACGAAGCTCTCAAGGCTCTCGAGGCGTTGAACGAGGACAACCAGATCACCACTCTTGGCCATCGGTTGCTTGATCTTCCGGTTGAGCCAAGAATCGGTCGAATGATCCTTGCCGCTGAGGACTACGGCTGTGCTGACGAGATTGTCACCATCGCCGCCAGCCTTTCGGTGCGAGACGTCTTCCGACGTCCCAGGGACAAGGAGCTTGAAGCTGATGCAGCCAAAGCCCGCTTCACTGACCCAAGGAGCGACTTCCTCACCACCCTCAACGTGGTTGAGCAGTATCTCGCTAACCAGGGTATAAGGGAGTGGACACAAGACAACTTCCTGAACTATCGAGCTTTGGAACAACTCCTCAACATCCGTGGACAGCTCTTGGAAATCCTCGAGCGACTGCGTGTTGAGGTAGCATCGGTTGGGTATCGCAAACCCAAAGATCGATTCGACCCCAGTCCGGAGGAAAAGGCCCAAGCTGAAGCAATTGGTAAGGCCGTGACCGCGGGCTTGATTCAGAACCTTTCAATTCTCCGCAGGGGTGTGGACTACGTCCGCAACGGTGATCTAGTTCGCATCCACCCCGGTAGTGGTCTTTTCAGTGAGCTACCTCGCCTTCTTACCTGCGATAGTATCGTGAAAACGAAAACCCGCAAAAGCGGCATGATGAACTTCGCCAGAAGTTGTCAAGAGGTAGAACTTCCCTGGGTGGAGGAGATTGCCCCCCATCTACTGAAGACGGAGGTTGAAACGACGCCGTCCTGGAGCTACTCTCCAGAGGAAGGATACGTATACCAACGTCGAACGTACCTGGCCGGTGTCGAGATCTCCAGCGAGTCCACCCCTGCAAAGGGACCGGAAGTGGTACGGAAGTTTGCCGAGGATCTAGCCAACGAGCAAAGGTTCCTTAGCTTCATCAACCACAACCAGCAGGTCATGTACAGACTCGAGACAATTTATAGGGCAAGTGGCGGAATAACCAAGCTTCTTACCCGAGAAGAGCTCACTGAATTTTATGTCGAGCGGCTTGGGGACGCTACCACTAAAGCCGAATCCGAAGAGAAGAATCTGCAACTGAACCTCGATGACTACGTGTCTGCTGAGGAGAGGAAGCAGTACGGGTCAGAGCGACCGTCGCTGGTGTCTCAAGCAAGGGCCAGAATTTCCGATTTGGCGACAACCTTGCGAAAGGAAAGTCCGAAGGAACTCGATGAATTTACCAAAAACAAAATCGAGGACCTAAGGAAACGTCTAGACGCCATGTCGTTGGACCCCAAAGAGTGGGGTTTCCAGTCTGGTTGGAACGGTAGTAGCCAGATCCGTTCCCTTTTGGGAGATCTACGCTCAGCCGAGGATAATCTTCGGTGGGATCAGGAGACAGAGGCAGCTCGTGCAAAGATAGATTCTGTTCGCAGTTCTGTCGAGCGCCATGAGGAGCTGCACCAGCGAAGGCTGGAACGACAAGCAAGAAAAGCGGAGGAGGAGCGGCAGGCCGAAGAGGAGCGCAGACAGCTTCAGCAGGAGGAGGAAGGATATAAGGAGTACGAGACAGCGCTAGTAGCGCTGAAGGCGAAGGCAGGAAGTTGGCCTGGCTTCGGTACCTATCAGTTCCCGTTCAACGCAAATGGTGATCCTGAGGATTATCTCCAAGACGGGTTTACCCACACGTTGGATTGGGATCACACTGAGGTGCTACCGGACGAGAACGAGTCTTATTGGGGCTTCGTTACTCAGACAATTCCACAAAATGGCGGTGGAACAATCAGAAAGATTGCTCTGCTACTGGAAGTCCGAAGCAAACCAGCTCACCTGTCTGACTAGACAAATAGGAAACACGTAACCTTAAGCGTGAGCCCAGGGATATAGTTACTCACTCGAGTAGCCGAAATGACCTGGGTTTTTCATTTCTACAATTTCTTTGCGTATTTGGAGAAGATCCAACCTGTTTTTGAGGCTTCGTAGATTATCTCGAACCAATCCCCTTGCTCTTTAGTTAAGCTAAACGTTTCTCCAGGTTTAATTTTTATAAGCACGTTATTGTTCGTACTCGGTCCGGAACGAACGTTCAGAAACCCATTTGGTGTGTCCAATACTTCAATTTGAGTCGAGGCTTTTTTCGTCGAACCACCTTTGGTAATTTTATCCCATTCTTTTTTAGCTTCGGTCGATAATTTACCAGCAGAACTACTTAAATACCCTACGGTTATTTCTTTTTTCTTAGAATAATCCACAATTAGTGTGTAAGATTTACCATTTTCATCAATCAAAAGATCATATTTTTTAGGTACATTTTTCTCACTATTTTGAAAATACCAAATTGCTTCTACCCAAGCCCGGTAATCCTCATTTAAGTTAGTGTTATTTGTGGGTAAGTCGAACAAGGTAAATTTTCCTTTTTCAGAAAGTTTATCCGTCTTGGGATAAGGATCCAGTGCTAAAGCAACCCAAACTGTCAACCTAAAACCACTCTCTATGTTAATACCAATCTCCCTAGTTATGTAACCCTCCTTCGAGATCTTAAGTTTGTGCACACCTGGATCGATGACTTGGGATATAGTCGAGGCCCCTAAAGACTCACCGTTCAGAGAGATCTCTGCTTTGTCCGGTTCGGTGACAACCGAGATTCCGGCCCCGGATCTTAAATCCAATATCTCTCCAGAGGAAAATTTCTGGCTTGGCGCAAACTCGTAATTAACACTTGTCACTGCGGAAGGGTTTAAATCGATTTTTTGCTTAAGTTCAACTGCCCTAAAAGTTTTTTCTTTTGCTTGTTCAGAAAAAGTTTGGACGTTCGCTTTCAGGAGAATGTCATAACTGCCCACCTTCAAGTCCTTCTTTTGAAGAGGTGATTCTCCAATCACCTCCCCAGACAAAAGTATTTTTGATGTTGGCGAACTAGTTACTTTAAGGAATGCTTGTGGGGGGCTAAGCTGAGGAATTAAAAACTGATAAATAAAAAAACCGGCTACTAAAATTATTGCAAAGGCAGACACTTGTAATATCTTTTTCATCTAGAAGAAAAAGGATACCATAATGTGGTTTGCCCGTAAACTCTACTTGTTTATCTATATAAAAGTTGATAGATTTTAATTAGTGTCTAAATTGTCGTTTCTAAAACTGCTCGATTCTTTTATACTTCCTTTTGTGGTGGTACTAGGTTCAAAATACCTTAGCGCTTTAGTAATTAATCTAGCACTATTTATAAATTGGGAGTTTGGTTTTTCCGTTTTTCAGATTTTCTCACTACCCTTCGTTCGGTATTCCAGCGACGAAGATTTAATGTTAGTAAATTCTATATCATCCTTAGTTATGAGTCTTGTATTAGCATTTGGTTTTACCTTGATATTGTTTAGATTCCAGTTTTTTCACGAAGATTTTATACCACCAAAAATCGCTTCAGTTTTACATTCAAAAAAACTGGATAAATTGATTATCAACAAGTCTCAATCTCATAATCAATTGATAACATGGTTTATTTTAGCTTGGGCAACTTTTTTAATAATTTTACTAGAATTTATCGGGGGAACTGTGAGTTTAATTGTGTTGGTTATTAACCTAACTATGGTCTCATTTCTTAGTGCGGTTTTGATATTTGATATGTTGCGAAAAGGTTCTACTGCAAGGGCAAGGCATAGATAATTACCAAAACAGAAGCTAACCACAACACTACAGTAATTGCTAGCGGAAGGTCTTTCACGAGTATTTTTTCTGGGGAATCCTCTCCTTTACCTTCAAAAATCAAAAGAAGATAGCGGAATATTCCATAAACCACCAATGGTATAGTTGCCATCAACCATTTAGGTGAAGCTAAAGTTTGTGGCAAGTATGATACTATGAATTCTTTACTTTGAATTTCCAACTCGTTAAAAGTGAAAAGGCTGTAGGTTATTAAGGTCGCGGAACCCATCATGAATGTTATCCCATCAAGAAGTTTTGTTGGATAATAATAAAGGGTTTTTCTGTGCTTACCAGCGAGTTTAATGGTAAGCAAAGTGAGCTCTGACCTCCTCTTACCCACTGCTAAAAGTAAAGATAACATCATTGTAGTTAGTATCAACCAAGAAGATAAAGGTACTAGGACAACAATAGAACCAGCGAAGATTCTAAGCATAAATCCAATTGCGATTGTTATAATATCCAAAAGGATTATGTATTTTAAAATTAAGTTGTAAGTAACTTGCAAAAGCACAAAAGCAAGAGCTATTATAAAGAAGTTAAAAGATAAGGTATAACTAAGATACAAGCCTAATAAAGTTAGCCCTGCTGCGATTATTAAAGCTGTTTTTCTACTTAATAATCCTCTTGCTAAGGGCCTATATTTTTTGTAAGGGTGTAATTTGTCATTTTCAATATCTATAACGTCGTTAATCAAGTACATGCCGGAAGAAAGTATTACAAAAATCCAGAATGATGCAAAAACTGGCCAAAATAAACCTTGATTTAATAAATCACCAGAAAATAGGATAGCTGCAAAAACGGATAAATTTTTCATCCATTGCAAAGGACGAAGGCTAATAATGATTTGTAATAGAATAAAACGGTTCACTTTAAATTAAATCTTTTGAGCAGAATTGAAAAAGTCACTAGCCCTGCAAATGATAAAACAAAAACCATTATAATAGCAAAAAATTTTCCCCTTGAGTCTAAACTCAAGGCAAAAGCAGCCAGCACCATCGTTATTAGGTAGTAAAATATTGCAATTTTTGGTATTTTCCAACCTAGAGCTAGGAGTTGGTGATGCAGGTGTTCTTTATCACCCCAGACTGGGGATCTGCCCTTTAGTAGTCTTCTCCCGATTGCCCATAAGCCGTCTATCAGTGGAACGGCTATTACTATCAGTGCGACAGCGAGTTTACCACCAGCTAAAATCGATAAAACTGCTATTAAATACCCAGAGAGAGCCCCGCCACTATAGCCAGGCATGATTTTCTGAGGGTAAAAACTCCAAGGTAAGAATCCCAAAAATGAACCAGCCACTATAAAAGAGAGTATAGCTAATGGTACTTGATTAGGATCGACTTCTAAATACCCTATCGCAACAAAACCAAGTGTGATCGCCGCAATTGCTGTTATTCCCGAGAGTTGGCCGTCTATTCCAGAAGACCAGTTCATAGCGTTCATAAGCCATACAATCCACAATAGCGCAAAGATATCTGCAAATAATACTATGGTATGTGGGCCTCCGAATAAACCACCCTCGGGGAGAGAAAAATAGTATATGATATCATCAAAGCGGATTTGCCCGTCAAAAGGGTTTGCGATCCAAGTAATACCAACTCCAAAAGCAACTACCACTCCGGCTGCTAGAAAATTGCTAGCTAGTCTAAAATAAGGGCTTATATTATATTTATCATCTAAAATACCAACAGTAACTACGATAGAAGCACCAAGAAAAACCCCAATCACCTGTTTTGTTATTAAGCTAGCATCAAAAACCGCCAGTAAGATGTAAATTAAGATAATGGCGGAAAAAATAGCTAAACCACCGCCTCTTGGGATGGGTTTCTTGTGCAATATTGCTGGGTGAGATCTTGTGGGATAGTCTATAAGTGAGAATTTCTTGGCTAATTTTATGACAAGTGGCGTTATTAAAAATGAAGCGATAAATCCAAAAACTGCTGCCCAGTAAATTATCATTTCAGCTTACTAGGAGCAAAATTTTTATTAGGGAATAACTAAGTATGACACCAAATATTACACTGCTCCATGTAATTATTCTAATTAGATTAGTAGATACCAACATTTTTGAAATAATGTGATTTACTATTAGCACCAATACCATAAGTGTTGGTATTAGCCATAGCCAAAATGGATTTGCCAACCGTTCTGGTCCCCAAACCCTTGAGTACCATAAAGGAATTTCAGGTGGGTATTGTTCAACTCTACTTATTAAGTATGAAGTTAGAAGTATTAGTATAACTAAACTTAATAATGCTATTGGATTAGAAGGCCTGAGAATTCTTACCAAGTACATATATTTTGTATCCTTCTGAAGCAGCAAAAAGATTATAGCGTCTCTTTATTAAGCTGTCTAATTCCGGAAAGGGTTTAGGTCCAAATTCGTCGACAAGTATATAAGCTGGTTCATCTTTTCTTAGTTCCTGTATCACTACTTTTTTTGCAGAATCGCTTCCCAAAATATGAAAAGCAGTTATATATTTACTAGCTGGCTCTCTTTGAGACAGAAAGTATATCGCTGGTTGGTTTCCCCACAAATAGACACTACCTTTAGAGTTTGTTCTTAAGTTTTCACACTCCTTACTGTCCTGATTAGCAAAACAGCCACTGACTAAAGAAGATATCGAGTAAATTCTACTGGTGTTTAAATCAAAGCTGTTCTGATAGTCTTCGCTAGAAGTTCTATTTAAAATAAAATTGAAAAAATTCGGATAATATCTTAAATTAACATTAGGCAAAAATCCTAGAAGGAAACTAAGTAATAGTGCAAACGAAGTTATGGCTACACCAAACTTCCTAAATTTAGCCTTAGTAATGGTTCTACCAATGATTATTGATAACGGGGCCAGCGGTTGAATCATGTAATGAATGTAGGGTCTACCGCCAAATACAGCACCGTAGTAGCTAAATATAAGCCAAATTAGCAAAAATTCGGTGGTCCCAAATTTTCCACTGAGGCTTTTCCCTTTTTTCGATAGCACCCTCCAGAAAAAGTATGCGGCTATTGCAATTAGAGGAAGAGCTTTTACTATCAGCAGCCCATTAGGAATGATAAATTCGTTACCATAATTGGTATAGGATAAATTAAACAAAAATGCAGTATTAATATAAGAAGCAAGAGCCCCTTTTGAAGCAAAATATACAAATGTAAGTCCAAACGGTATTACTAGACCAACAGTCAGTTTTACTAGATTTAAAATTACCACCTTCGATTTTTCGTTATTGATAGATAAAGCTAGAAAGATAAAAAAGGCACTAAAAGCAAAAAATGCAGGTAGATTCAATAATATTGCTGAAGAAAAGAAGGCTCCAGATAATAAGTAGCGCTTCTTCAAACCAAGGAATATAGCTAAACAGATAGGAAGTATCGCGATAATTTCATTATTGAAGATATTCCCGGCAAGAAACGGAGTTGAAGTAAGAATGCTTAAGGTTAAGACCGAGAAGAGCGCAGTTTTCCTGTCGAAAAGTTTTTGTACTAAAGAGTAATAAACAACAAGTGTCGTTAGCACCCAAAACGTCAGCATAAATTTAAGTGACCATAGGGTTTCCCCTAATATAGTGAAAGACCACGCCGCTAAATAGTAAATTCCTGGGGTTTTATGATCAAAGATATCAACATATAGTAAACCCCCACGATTTATTTCTTGGCCTATTGTCGAATAGATAGCCTCGTCGACATTCCATAAAGGCTCAAAAAATGAAGGTAGTCTTACTAAGAAGGTAAGAGAGAGGATAATTAGTAAAGCTTTATTTGACAAAATATACGATTCAGTTTTTTCAAGTATGGCCGCTAACATTTTATTTTACTTCTGTTATAACTCACAAAACTTTATTTGTAAATTAGTTTACTCTATTTTATAGATAAAAATGCTATAACCTGCTTTTGCGATAGGTTTATATTTATCGATAACCCAGGAGTAATTTTTCTCACTATCTTCATTGAAGGCTATTACCGAGGTTGATAAAGCCAGATAACCCTTATAATTAGTGTCGTTTGGAGTTAGGTTTGTAGTAGGAATATTGTAATATTCAGACGAATAATGACCGGTGTAGTTATCTAAAGCAATTGATTCTATATTATTATTTCGAACGTATTCATCTAGTCTTTTAATATCCTGACCCCAGTCATAGTTGGAATCATTAGATACCTTCCAACCATTTTCTGTCCCCCCAAAAGCTATATTATAGTAACTTAAGTACCCTGGAAAAGTTGATACGGACGACCAAGATCTAGCCACTACTATTATTAAAATAATTAGGGTAATACCAGCAAGAGAAATCTTTTTCTTAGTTGCCTTTTGCATCAATCTTATTAAAGTAACAAGTGCTCCTGCACCAAATATGAATATGAATGGGTATATTGGCAAGATATGACGCACGCCAATATTGAACTTAGTGGTTAGTGCAAGGCCGAAAAAAGTTATTGGTATCAGCAAAATTAGGAATAATTGTTTTCTGGATAAATTTATTTTTTTAGTAATTATATAAATTACGAATAACAAAAGGGATAATAAAGTGGTGATTTGGGTTTTAGCCAAGAAAAGTACTGGAAAGTAATACCACCGACTACCATAATAACTTTCCCCGAGTAAATAAGAAAAGCGTAGGTCTCCGGACAGCTCATCTAGGACTATGGCTAAGCCGGTGAAGTATTGGATTGGTAAAAAGCCAAGTATCCCACGATCCCGAAACGAAAGAACCCCATAGAAAAGGGAGATGATCAAAAGCACACCAATTACGGTATAGATTAGATGTTTCCAAGGTTTTCGGGATTGGGTCAAATAGATTGTTATCATCGAAATTAGAATTAACGGAAATATGACAAAAGTTGAATATTTACTAAGAAGCGCTAGACTCAAAGATAAAATTAAAAAAACTAATCTTTTTGTAGATTGTTTCTCATAATAAATCCAAAGAGCGAATACCGTCATTACTACGAATCCACTAGCTGCTAAATCAGTATTCACCAGACTTCCGTGAGCTAATATATTGGGTTCGGTAGCGAAGAAAAACGTAGCGATAAATGCAGCTATACTCCCGAATAGTTTTTTTGTGAATAAGAAAATAATTACACCAAAGAATACGGTTAGCATAATCATTGGAATCCTTGTCGAGAGAAGAATTCCGTCAGGGTCGTTTCCACTGTAATTTAAAA
Source organism: Patescibacteria group bacterium (assembly GCA_022574495.1). GTDB lineage: Bacteria > Patescibacteriota > Microgenomatia > Woykebacterales > RBG-16-39-9b > JACZRW01. The sequence continues at coordinate 25,980 of JACZRW010000001.1, forward strand.
ACCTTCTTGAAGCACCAAACATCTTCCCAATATCAAAATCATTTTTTTGGTTGGCGTATCCTGGATCCGTTCGGTCAAGTTTTATATCCTGGAAAAGTAAAGGAGCGGCGGCAAGAGATTTTGCAAAAAGAGGGTGTTCTGGGTCTATATAGTCATGGCCGTATTTTAAAGCAGCGTATCCTGAAAGAATGTGAGGAGGCTCATCGCTGGTAGAGGCATCGTTTATAATGGAGGCAAACATTAGAAGACCCATGAAGTAAAGGATAATAAGGGTGGCTAAGGGGATTAAAATTTGTGTTTTGTTTTTTTTTAAAAAAACGGTGATTTTTGGTAGTATTTGTTCAGTCATGAGCAGACAACAAAAATATTAAACTAACTTTAGTGTATTCTCAACACTTTCTTTAAGATTTCTTTTTACCAATCTTTTCGGTTACCTGGTAATCTAGTCTCTTTCCCAATATTAACCTAGTGTGAGCATCCATTCCTGGAAGAGCTCCGAATAAAAAACCAGTCACTGGTAATAGTATGTATTGAAGAATTGTAAAAGGTAAGAAACTTTTCTTGAAGTAGTCCGGTCTTGGTGGTTTAAGCAACCAATCAACAATGATGACCGCCACAATAAATATTGTACAAATTGTTAAGATAACACCAGATATTCTCGGCAAATAAAACCCTAAGGCAGTGTATTTGAAGGTGGGGTTGATTAACGGTGGAAGGGTTGCTCCTAAGGTTAGTATAAACCAGTTCGCCGGCCAAAGTAAGTGCTGCTCCAGAGATCTTAGGATTCTAAAAAAAGAATTCACCCAGGAAAGTTCGTTTCTTTTTCGCCAAAATTCGGAAATTGCGTATCCAATGTCGGTTACACCCCAAGCCCAACGACGGCTTTGATTATATTGACTTCGTAGAGACTCCCAATAAGTATTTCCTTCAGCGGCATCAGCAAATAAAGGCAAATATATAGGTTCAAGTTCTATTTTTCCTTCATGAGAAAAGAATGATTTAAAGAAAAAATGCCAATCTTCAGCCACCACGTCTACGTCCCAAAAATCAGCCTTTTCTAGTAGATTCCAAGAGAAGGAGTAGGTTGAAAAATTAAAATTTGAGGCTGGACGTAAAAGCTCAGCAATATTATTTATTGAATAAACGGTATGAACGACTCTTACAAATATTGGTACTCTCCAAATGTTGTTATAGAAAACTAAAGCGCCTTGCCAAATTCTTAAGTACCTATTAGGATTTGTCAGGAATTTATAAGTTAAATTTGAAAGATATTTAGGGTGAATGGAGACATCAGCATCACAAGAAGTAGCCAAAATAAAGTTTTTGTCGTAACCTTTTTCATCAATAAATTCTTTTACTTTTCTACCAGAGTAAGCGAGATTAGAGGATTTACCAGCTATTTCGCCAATGATTAAAGGATGGACGGTTATCCAAAAATTTTCAAAGTGCCTTGAGTATTTTTTCTGAAGTCTCTTAGCCTTCTCCTTGGCTCCTGTGTCTCGTTCCTCAATACCTAGGGAGATCGATACTTGTTTTGTGGGAAATTCTTGTTCTACCAAAAAACCAAAAGTACGATCTAAGATGTCCTCTGGCTCTTTGTAGGTGGGGATAAAAATTACATGTCTAATATTAGAGTAATTTAGTTTTTCCTGACGCATGATTTTTAGCCAAAATTTCGCTGAATCTTTTTTTATTTTAAGATAACCACGAACTGAATTAATTCCTAAATTAGAAGCTTTCCAGAAAAAATAGATATCAAATAAAATTACGAAGTAAGCTATAGCAGTGGGAACTATAAAAGCACCCCAGAAGGGGATTGTTAGAATTGTCCAAGATACATAAGCTGGTAATTTTTCTAGGAAATTCATATTATAAATTTAGTAAATCTCTAGAATTTTTATTTGTAATTTCTGAAATCTTATCAAAAGATACCTTTTTTACTTCAGCTAATTTTTCAGCAGTAAGTCTAACCCGATAAGGTTCATTTCTTGTTCCTCGGTGTGGCTCTGGTGGCAAGTAAGGTGCATCTGTCTCCACTAGTATTTTATCAAGGGGAACAGATTTTGCCGCCTCCCGAATGTAGTCGTTTCCCTTGTAAGTTAGATTGCCGGAAAATGATATATACAAACCAAGATCTAAAAATTTCTTGGCTTGATCTATAGTTCCCATAAAACAGTGAACCAATCCTCTGAGATCATTATACTCCTTAATTGATTCATAGAGTTCATCGTAGGCGTTTCGACAGTGGAAAAGTATTGGTAAGCTTAATTTTCTAGCGAGTTCTATCTGCCCTTTTAAAATTTTTTCCTGATTTTTTAAATTTGGTTTTGGATATCCTTGTAGTTCGTTAGAACGCAAGACGCGAAGCGGCTTATACTCATGATTATCCAATCCAATTTCTCCTATGGCCACCACTTTTGGTTTCTTCGCAAGATTTTCCAATTTATATATCCAATCTGTTTTCCACTCATCTTCATGGTGCGGGTGCACCCCAACGGCTGCATAAAAATTAGGAATTTTTTGAGCAAGCTCTACCCCAGATTTGGATGATTCAATTCTCGCTCCGACATTGATAATTACATCGAGTTCCTTAGAGTTTATTTTAACCACCTCATCTCGATCATTATCATAGGCTTCAAATTGTAAGTGGGCGTGGGTGTCTATTAATTTCATGAGTGAGATTATACCATTTAGGTTGAAATAGATAACATCGAACTCGACGAGAAACCCTAGCGCAAGCTGTATAAGCGGCTTTAGTTGCTTTTAGCAACACAGGATTCTAACGAAGTGAATCCTATAGTACTTGACTTTTAGGCTGTTTTCTGCTATAATATAGGAGTACTTTAAGGTAAATATATACGTTACAAGTGAAGGCATCTTGTAACTGGATTGAATCTTCGCCCGCTACTTGGTATCTAACCAAGAAGCTATTATTCTCTCTGGTTACTAGGTGCCCTTTTAGGTATCTTGGAGAGTGCAGGCCAGAAGAGTCTGTGTTCTTGTATCAAAGTAGGAGGTAAAGGTGAGTAAGTTGATTTTGGAGAATAAGCCGTTAAAGTTCGAGCTCTTGAAGCTCGAGTGTTCATGCGGTACCATCCTTCAGGCTTTCCAGCCTGATGAAGGGGAGTACCCTGACGTTGAGGGGGAGATGATAGGTGTTCCGACCTTAAGCTCATTCGAACCCTGGTGGACAGAACGTGCCGACGAGGAGGATCGGGGTTGGGCCGCCAAGGAGGAGGAGAAATTCATTGAGGGCGGGCTCTATGCCGCCAGCCTCGAGGATGCGTTGCGAAAGCAGCCTGTCCATGACGTCTTTTCAACTGGCGGCGTTCTGATCAAGACTGGCCACAAAACGGACACCTAGCCTCAAACCTCGTCTGCTCTGACGCGACGGAAAAATAAGTTCAGAGAATGTGCGCGGTGCTGAGACTTTGTTGAAGCACAACAAGCGTGCGGGCTGGAGGGGAAATGTTCGGCAACGAACCTCTTCTCCTCCAGTTAATAAGGTTGCAATGACTTGGCTCCACGTGCCGCAGCTGGATAACCAACTAAAAGTCAATAAATTGGAAATGCGACCTAGCGATAGGTCGTTTTTCTTTGGAATTATTTTATTCTCGGAAAAAGTGGTTTTTCGCTTTTTATCTTGGGTCCAGAAAATTGTTTGGTGATTTTTTCCGAAGTCTCTGGTAGGAATGGTTTTAAATCAAAAGCGATTTCTTCTATGCGATTTACTAAAGTTTCCAAAACTACTTTGATTCCTAAATCGGATATTTCCCAAGGTCTCTCTTTTTCTATATAAAGATCGACAGCACGGATATTTTCCCAGATAAAGTTTAAGGCTTCGTTGAATTTCAAATTTTCTATAGCGTGTTCAAGTTCTGGGGAAAACTTCTTTGTAGTCCTTTTGATACTGCCCGCATCGACATTATTAATTTCCAGTAACTTTGATACTCTAGACACTAAATTTCCTAAGCCATTTGCAAGATCGGCGTTGTAAACTTCTTCAAATCTTTCAATAGAAAAATCACCGTCATTACCGAATGGGATATCTTTTAACAGAAAGTATCGGACTGGGTCGCGCCCATATTTATCTACCAATTCATTTGGATGGGTTACATTTCCCACCGACTTACTTATTTTTTCACCCTCCACTGTTAAGTAACCATGGACGTATATAGATTTTGGTAGTGGCAAACCTGCAGAAAGTAATATCGCTGGCCAATAAACAGCATGAAAACGCAATATCCCTTTACCAATTAGATGTATATTAGCCGGCCACCATTTCTTGAATTTTTTCTCATCTGTTCCGTATCCGATGCCGGTTAGATATATTCCTAAGGCATCAAACCAAACGTACATTATCTGTTTCGAATCTCCTGGCACTTCTACACCCCAGCCTTTCGCGCGTTTTACGGAACGAGAAATACTAAAGTCTTCCAAACCTTGGTTGATAAATCCTAGAACTTCATTTTTTCTTTCTTGGGGGACAATTTTTAATTCATCCGATTTAATCAGTTCCTTTAGTTGAGATTCATATTTTGAAAGCTTAAAAAAGTAATTTTCTTCGCTTACAAGTTCTACTTTTGTCTTATGCTCCGGACATTTCCCATCGATTAGCTCGTTTTTAGTATAAAATAGTTCACACCCAACACAGTAAAGGCCTTTATAAGGTTTCTTAAATATATCTTTTTCAGCTAGTTTCCAAAGTTTCTGGACTCCTGGCCAGTGATTTTTTTTGCTTGAACTACGGAAAAAATAATTGTATGAAAAATTTAAGATTGATTTAAGATCCGCAAACTCTTTAGCATAAGTATCGCAAAGGTGTTGTGTAGAAACCCCGGCCTCTTCCGCCGCCTTTACATTTTTTAAACTATTTTCATCTGCTCCAGTCAATAGATAAGTATCCACACCCTTTTGTCGAGAATATCTCGCCATAACGTCGCCTTGCACAGCTTCTAGTGCGAAACCAATATGAGGTGCGGCATTTACGTATGGTATTGCCGTTGTTATATAAAATTTACCTTTGTTCATCGTGAGGAGAAGTATACCTCAATCAGTAAAGCGATCCCAATTAAAAAAGCCGAATTTAATAGATTATCGAGGCCGTATATTTTTAGAAAGCCTAGAGATAAAAGTGCGGTTGCAAATATTGCACCGCGGCGCAAAGAGGTACGAAACACTTTTCTTGGTCTTAAAGATTCTTCAAGTTCCAACCTTTTCTTGGAGGAATCATCAAACAAAAAGTGTACCAAGTAGAGAAAGATTCCGATAGTGGTAGTTATGGCTAACCAGCCAGAAACAAAAAAGTAGATAAAATTTATAGTTATAAAATTATCATTTATTTCAGGAGGGATTGTCGGTGGAATTTGCCATACGATATATCCAAACACAACCCAAGAAACTAAACTTAGTAAGAGTATTGGGATTAAGAATCGCCTCATTGAATCTATTTTAGCCTCATTCACATTAAGTTTACAAGCTGATTGGCTTCTGCTAGTATTTCTCATATTATGGATCAACAAACCCTCCTTTTAATTATTGGCGCTATTGTGGTAATTGGATTTTTTATATTTTATAAACAACTCCAGGAGCTTAAAGAAAAAAAGGAAGATAAATCTCAAGAAGTGCTGATGAAGTGGCTACAAGAAATGCGTGGAAGCCTGGATAAAAACACCGAGACTCTTGAGAAAAGACTTGAGTCTACAAATAAAGCAATTAATGAGAGGCTGGACAACGCTGCAAAAGTTATTGGAATGGTAGGGAAAGAAGTAGGCCAGATGAGTGAAATAGGTAGATCTATGAAAGATCTTCAGGATTTCTTGCGCAGCCCAAAACTGCGGGGAAATATTGGGGAACAAGTATTAAAGGAATTGCTTGGTCAATTTTTACCGAAGCAAAGCTTTCATTTACAGTATCGTTTTCGCACTGGAGATATAGTTGATGCGGCTATAAAGACAGATAATGGAATTATCCCTATTGATTCAAAATTTCCAATGGAGAATTTTAAAGGAATGATAAAAGCAGAAACTGAAGTAGAGAAAAAAACTTACGAAAAGGAATTCACCCGTGATGTGAAAAAGCACATAGATGATATTGCCAAGAAATATATTTTACCTGAAGAAGGCACTACCGATTACGCTCTCATGTACATCCCTTCTGAACCAGTATTTTACGAAATAATGAGTAACATTTCCGAACTTTCCGACTACTCCCAAAAAAGGCGTGTACTTCCGGTTTCCCCAGCCACTTTTTATGCATATATGCGCGCCATTCTTATGAGTTTTGAAGGGAAAAAAATTGAAGAAAGAACGCGCACTATTCTCGCCGCAATCAGAGGGATAAAAGGGGACTCAGAAAAATTTGGAGAAGCCCTGCGGGTGCTCACCAAACATATTAATGATACAAAAAATACTTCAGACCTTGTAAATTCGCGTTATATATCGCTAAATAGTAAGATAGACACCGCTGGTGGATTGAAATCAGGAAAAGGCGAGAGCAAGTCTCTCGAAGAGCCACACCCGCTCGAAGAAACAGAAGAGATTGCAGAAGAAAGATAGAAAGGATCTGTCATGAGCTTAGCGGAGAAGGTGACATTAGTCATCTGGCTCGCCGTCATTGGTTTGATGCCAATAGCAGAGATCGCAGGAAATAACACGCTGAACCTGATCTTGCTGCTGCTTTTCTGGGCGATTAGCCTAGTAGTCTCGGTGCCTTTCATCAGGTCTACGTGGAGCCGGTCAAGTAATCGAAAACTAGGGCTCATACCCTTCACTATTGGATGGTTCGCAGTGGTGATGAGTGGAGCATTGGTGTTACTGCTGATTTCTCCAAAGCGTCGGGAAATTGAGGAAGGGAGGCTGCCATGACCGAATGGTTGACGGCCACGATATTCTTCACCCTCTACCTGGCTGGAATAACTGTGTTAAGAAGGTGGGTGGCTAAGCACCTAAGTTGGTAGAAAGGAGGCTGATATGGTGGAGAAATTGCCAACACTAGCTGTCTACCTTGGTTTTCTCATGGTAGGAGCGCTAATGTGGGCCATTTTGGTAATGTACGGCATCGAAGACTTTTGGGTATTGGCGACGATTTCAATATCTACAGTCTGGATGTTAGGCGCAGTTATCACTTGGTTCATCCTCTGTCTGCATGACCGGGCAGTAGATGGCAGATGGAGCATCCTTAGGGATTTGTATGCCAAGGCCTGGACGAGTGGCTTTTGGTTCATCACCTTCCCACAACTGGATCTCGAAGTGAGGAACCAGGAGATGAATGAAGCCGGCCAGTAACCAGTACGACCTGTCCGCAAAACCGCCGTCTCCTCATGAGCCGGCGGTTACCATTTTTGTGATAGAATTTGTTGACGATGAAGGATAATTTGAAGGGTTTGAATAAAGCTCAGAAAGTGGCGGTAACTACTACCGAAGGTCCCCTACTAATTATTGCTGGCGCCGGAACTGGGAAGACTATGGTTATCACCCACCGCATCGCCCGTATTATTAAGAAAAAACTTGCTAAACCTTCCGAAATTTTGGCTCTTACTTTTACCGAAAAAGCCGCCGGAGAAATGGAAGAAAGAGTAGACGTGCTGGTTCCCTACGGCTATATAGATACTTGGATTTCCACTTTTCACGCTTTTGGAAATAAAGTACTGCAAGAAAATGCTATCGATCTAGGCCTTCCACCAGATTATCGGGTGATGACCCGCCCGCAACAAGTTCTCTTTTTCCAACAAAATCTTTTCGCCTTCGATCTTTCTTATTATCGACCCCTCTCCAACCCAACCAAATTTATTGAAGCCATCCTATCTTTTATAAGTCGGGCTAAAGATGAAGATATTTCTCCAGAGCAATACCTAGCCTATGTGAAAAAGCTAAAAAAGACCTCTCCAGCAAAGCTAGATTTATCTAAAGAAGAATTCAAAACAGAAATAAAGAGACAAGAGGAACTAGCTAACACTTATAAAAAATACGAAGATTTAAAAGAAAAAAATGGGCTTTTGGATTTTGGAGATCAAGTGGTACTTACCCTGCGCCTTTTTAGGGACCGGCCGAAGATATTGAAAGAGTATCAAGAAAGATTTAAATATATTCTGGTAGATGAATATCAAGATACCAATTGGGCGCAGAATGAACTGGTAAAACTTTTGGCGAGTTATACAAAGAACATCTGTGTTGTGGCTGATGACGATCAATCTATCTATCGTTTTCGGGGGGCGGCGATAAGTAATGTTTTGGAATTTAAAAAAACTTACCCTAAAGCAAGAGTAGTTTCATTAATAGAAAATTACCGATCCACCCAACCACTGTTAGATAGTTCATACCGATTAATTAAGCATAATGATCCAGACCGTCTAGAGGTGAGAGAAAAAATAAGTAAGAAGCTTTTGGCAGTCCGTAAAAATAAAGGAAGAGGTCCTACTGAATTATTTGCAGACACGTTGAGTGAAGAAGCCGATCTTGTAGCAAAAGAAATTGAAAATCTTACTCGGGGATTTCACCCAAAACAACCAGGAAAAAAAGCAGCTGGAAAGTATAGATCGCTTCGTGGGCTAAATTATCGAGATATCGCGATTTTGGTGCGAGCTAATTCTCAAGCCGATCCATTTTTACGTTCACTTAATATGAAAGGAATCCCTCACAAATTTGTTGGTTCTTCCGGACTTTATAATCAGCCAGAAGTAAAACTTTTGATTTCCTACCTTTCCGCGATATCAAATTTTGACGATAGTTTAAATCTATACAACCTTGCATCATCTGAAATTTATAAACTACCTATTGAGGATGCAATTACCGCTATGGATTTTGCAAAAAAGAGAAGTAAAACTTTACGAAATGTGTTTGAAAAAATTGCAGACGGTGATGAAGAAGTGACAGTCAGTGAGGAAGGGATGGTAATAATAGAAAAAATTATTAACGATTTAAAAGCCGCGGCCGAGCTTTCCAAAAAAGAAAATGTGGGCCGGGTGCTTTATGATTTTTTAAAAGACACCGGTTATTTATCTCGACTAGAAAGAGAAGGGAGCATCGATTCGGAAATTAAGGTTCAAAATATTTCTAGATTTTTCGATAAAATAAAAGAGTTTGTAGATCTTGTTCAAAATGAATCTACCCGCGCGTTTGTGGATTACCTAGAGACGATGAGAGGAGTGGGAGATGATCCAGCTACGGTGGAATTTGATCCAGACTTGGACGCGGTAAATGTAATGACTGTACATTCTGCCAAAGGATTAGAATTTCCGGTGGTTTTTCTCGTAAATCTAGTGGCTGATCGTTTTCCTTCTCGGCAACGTGGCGACCCGATCCCTCTACCAGATGATTTAATAAAAGAAACTTTACCAGCCGGAGACTTTCACATGCAAGAGGAAAGAAGGCTTTTTTACGTAGGGATGACTAGAGCCATGGATCGACTATATTTTTCCTGGGCCAGGGATATGGGTGGAAAAAGGATCAAAAAAGTCTCTCCTTATGTGTTAGAAAGTCTTGATAAGATAGAGTCAATTGCAAAATTAGTAAAATTATCTGCGGTTGAAAAAATTAAGCAGTTTGCCCCAGTAGAAAAGAAAAATTATAAACTCCCCCAAGCCGACCAAAAAATAATCAAACTAACCCAAGGATCAATTGATGATTACGAGACTTGTGCGTATAAATATCGCTACGCCCATGTATTACGTCTACCAATTCTTCGCCATCACGCCATAGTTTACGGTTTTGCTCTGCACGCCGCCGTCGCCGAATTTTACCGACAAAAAATGAATAGAAGAAAACCCACTCTAAAAAAATTACTTGAGGTTTTAGAAAATACTTGGGTTACCGAAGGATTTCTATCCGCCGAACACGAAGAAAATAGATTGGAGCAAGCCAAAAAGGTGCTGGAGAGTTTCTATAAAAGAGAAAAGGATAAAAAAGAACTGCCAAAATTTATTGAGAAAAATTTCCGTTTTAGTGTTGGTGATGTGTTGGTTACCGGGAGATTTGATCGTGTCGACGTTGAAGGGAACAAAGTTCGTGTTATCGATTTTAAATCTAGTGAAAATCGTTCCCTGGAACAATTAGAAAAAGATGCAAAGAGTAGTGTGCAGCTGAGAATATATGCGTTGGGTTATTATAAAAGTTATGGAGTGATACCAAAGTTTGTAGGGATTTATGATTTAGAGTCTGGACTTATCGGTGGTTATGAACCCACAAAAGAAGTGATGAAAAAGACAGAAGAGGAAGTGGTGGAGGTGGCCAGAAACGTACGTGGGGATCTACAAAACGATGCGTTCGTTGCCAATCCAAAGTATTTCGGCCGCCTCCCCGCCTGTTACTACTGTCCATACAGTAGTATATGCCCATTCTCACTAGCCAAAGGTTAAACATAAATATTAACCCATAGTACTTGACAAGTGGGTAATTTTGTGGTATACTATATGTATATTTACGAAGCTAATAAAGTAAGTTCATTTAGCTTCAATACAGGGGTAATTTAAGTTCAAAGGGAAGATTGAGAGGGACTTTTTTGTACTTTGAAAATTATGTACTATAAGATAATAGACGTATCTTGCGTTCTGTGAATTAAAGAAGCTGAGTAACTTTCACTAGGCGACTGATGCCTGGATAGAGTTTTCAGGTGTGAGTGTTTGCCCATCTTAGGTGGTTAAGCACTCCCATCTGGGAGCGAGGATCGGTCAGAAGACAAGGAGGTCAAAGCAATGAGCGGGTTGCAGCTAGCATGGGATGTGTATGGAGATGGAAAAGTCTCGAGGCAAAAGGCTTTCGAGGGGTCTTCGTCGTCACGCTCTCGTCAAGCCCGTCTTAGCCGAAAGGTAACCCCGCGGGATTTGCGCCCAAGTCGAGAAAGGGACGGGGTGAGGAAATTCCAGCGGTAAAGACTATTCAGAGCAAGGAGAGGAGGTGGTTGCAATTCATAGTTAGCAATCACTAGCAGATCTTCGTTGGGGGCGCGTAAGTAGGTTAATTCCGAAAAAGCGCGCCTCCTCCCAACTCTTAAAGATTTGGCCCGTAAGTGATTACGGGATTTAAAAAGAAAAGGAGGTGAATATTACTCCCTACCGCTTAGGGCCAAATTTTTGAGGGTTAGGAAAAGTAACACCAGTTAACTAGTTAATAAAAATCTGGCTCGGAATGGACGAAAATCCACTCTGGGCTAGTTTTTTTTCAAAAAAATCTATTTAAAGAAAATATTAATTTTACTATTGGGTTGTAATATTTTACAAATGATCCTAGATAAGTAACTTCTTTTCCGCCAAAACCTCTTTTGAAATGAGTAAACCCCGCCCATTTTTTAGTAGCTTTTATTCTAGGATCTATAATTCCTTCAAAATCGAATTCTTTATAACCTTTTTCTTTAGAAAGTTTTATTGCCTCCCAAACTACTAAATAAGGTGCTAAAAGTTCTCGGTTTTGCTTGGAAGATGCCGCTTCATAATAATAAGCTTTATTGTCGTAAAACATTAGAAATGCTCCAGCCAAAATGGCCTTATTCTTTTTTGCAAACAAAATCATTTTATTCTCACTGGGCAAAGAATTCCAAAGAAGTTTGGATTCTCTTTCTGAAGTCCAAAAACCCTTACGCTTAGAAGTTTCTTTGTGAAGTTTCAAAAATTTGTCAATATCAAGGGATTTTTCTACTACCACCCCTTCCCGAACTGACCTCCTTATACTATAGCGAGTGTCTTTCTCCATATTTTTCAATAGCATTTCTTCAGGAGGGTTTAAGTCAATAACGATTGTCTTTGTTGGCTGAAGACCCCAACTATCAATCTGAAACTTATTTGATTTTAATTCCGTCAATATTTTTTCGTCGCCAACACTAGAATTGGTTTCTAGCTTTACAAAAAACGCCCCTTCTTTCTTAGCAACCTTGTCAATTTTGCTAAAGGGTATTTTTGATTCTATTCTAGGAACTTTTATTAATGATCCAAAAGGAATTTTTCTGATAAAGATTTTCCTTGAATCCGTATCTACCGTTTTCCAGCCAAGTTTTTCCAAATATATCTGCCAATAATCGGATTGGCGTATATCGGTCATAATGGATTAATTTTAACACGTCGTTCATGTCATTCTGAATTAATTTCAGAATCTCTGTTGATCCTGAATCAAGTTCAGGATGACTTCTAAGTTACTTTAAATCTAGGGAAAAATTAATTTTTGAGTATATATAAATCAGTTTGTCTAGAGCTCCACCAGCCCGTTTTTATGCTATCAAACCCAAGATCTATCACGTTTCCTTTGATTGCCCCACCCGTATCCCCAGCGATAGCGATTCCATACCCAGGTACATATACTTTAGAACCAAGGGGAATTACTTGTGGATCCACAGCAATCACACCATACCCTGCTTTTAAACCTAACGCGGTGGTGCCACTACACCCGTAACAGGTGGAGTCGTAGGACGTTGCAAAAACCGAAAGTTTCTTAGTGTATTTTAAGGTTCCTTGAGGAGTCTTTATACTTCCTGGTTTTGAAGGTTCTACGAATATAGATGTTTGAAAAGATATTGGGGGTTGGTTGGAAGGATTTTTTATAATGTTATTAACGGAATTATTTTTAGCTGGTGGTTTTTTTAGTATTGTTTTTTCTGTGTCCAGCGGACCGACGCCAGCATTCAGGTGAGGAAGATTGCTCAGTGAAGATTCTACAAGAGATTTAGTTGTATCTATAGATGTTAAGCTGGTTTGAGCAATGAGGGCTGCGGAGATTAAGAAAAAGCTGCCAATATATTTCGATGGAATTCTGGCTACCACGAGAGTAGATATAGATTTTGTAGTATAGAGAGATTCACTCATCCAGCCTGCCAGCGGTTTGAGCATATTAAATATATAATAGGTAAAAGTTTTACTTTAGTAAAGTTGACTTGTGGTGTTAGAATCATCAACCCTACTTCGCCAAAGGCTACCTATAGCTTTAGCGACGGGTGGTGTGAAGTGGTGTCAGTATTTTATTGAAATGATTAATTCTTCGGGAATGTCTAATATAAATCTAGACACAACTCCTTCTGTCCTTGCCCCAAAATACAACCTTTTTTGAGTGTAAGTTAAATAAAGCTGATCTCTTGCGCGAGTTATTCCCACGTAACATAATCGTCTTTCTTCTTCAAGCTCGTAGTTATCGCCCATGGATCGACTGTGTGGAAAAAGACCCTCCTCCATTCCAACCATAAATACCACCGGAAATTCCAGTCCTTTAGCAGCATGGAAAGTCATTAACGTTACTGTTTCCTTTCCATCAGAATCGATTTTTTTGTTCTTAGGCGAGTATTCTCTTTCTACTAGAGCAACATTTTCTAGAAAATCGGTAAGATTAGGGTATTCGGTGGCTACACTTCTTAGTTCCTTTACGTTTTCCACTCTCGCTGCGCCTTCGGTTGTCCCATCTTCGAGAAAGTCTAAATACTTTGTATCGGTCAATACAATATCGATGATATCGATAGTTTGCAGTTGGACACTTTTTTCCTTTAAAGTTTTAATAATGCTCCAAAAACCCTTCACTTTTGGATTTTGGCTGTTTTGCAAAGCGGCTGGACCTATGCCTCGGGGTGGTGTATTTACAGCTCGCCTGAAACTTATTTGATCATCTGGGTTCACTAATAGTTTTAGATAGGCTGTTACATCTTTAATTTCTTTTCTTTCATAAAACCTAGTCCCTCCGACTAATGTGTAGGGCATTCCTGATCTAAGAAGCGCTTCTTCCAAAACTCGACTTTGGGAATTTGTCCGATAAAGGATCGCGAAACTTTTTAGATCAAAACCTTGGCTAGTTTTAATCAACCCTTCGATTGTTCTGATTATATATTCCGCTTCCTCCACCTCATCCTTACCTTCATAAAGTATTAAGGGTATCCCTTCTTGGTTTTTCGTCCATAGATTTAATACCGGATGAGAACGGTTTTTAGAAATTACGCTTGTGGCCGCCGTTAAAATTTTCTTGGTGCTTCTGTAATTCTGCTCAAGGTTGAAAATTTTTCCTTCAGGGAAATCCTTTGAAAAGTTAAGAATATTTCGAAAATCCGCTCCCCTCCAACCATAAATCGCTTGGGAAGCATCACCTACTACAAATAAATTCCTTTCCTTTTGGGCCAAGAGTTTGATGAAAGTATATTGAGCTTTATTGGTGTCTTGATATTCATCAACTAGTATATATTTCCAACGCCTTTGATATTTCTCTAACACCTCAGGATATTTTTGAAAAAGAACCACTGTATGAAAAAGCAAATCATCAAAATCTAGAGCCTTACTTTTTTGCAGAGCTTTTTGATACTCGTTGTAAACTTTAGAGACAATTTCTTGGAAGTATCCCTTGGAAAAGCCTTGATACTCAGTGGGCCCGATAAGTTCACTTTTGGCAGATTCTATGGCCCCCTTCACCGATCCAGGAGTAAAATTCTTTGTGCTTATATCTAATTCCTTCATTACATCTTTAACCAATTTCAGGCTGTCTGAATCGTCAAAAATTGTAAAATTAGGACTAATGCCGATAAATCCGCCAGACTCTCGAAGAATTTTGGCGTTGATTGAGTGAAAAGTGCCCATCCAAAGTGGAACTGTTTCCACCAACTTGCGAATTCTAACCTTCATTTCGTTCGCCGCTTTGTTGGTAAATGTTACAGATAAAATATCTGGAGGTGGTACTTTTAGTTCGTCAATCAAATAAGCGATTCTGTGGGTAATCACACGAGTTTTACCAGAGCCGGGTCCAGATAAAACAAGACTTGGGCCCTTTATATATTTAACCGCTTGTTGTTGTGTTGAATTTAAATTCGCTAGAATTTTTTCCACATCAACTATATTACCACAGCAAAAAATTGTGAAATCAGTAACAAAAATCAAAAATCATTATGCTATACTTTGTTTACTATGGTTGAATTACTTGACTTTTATGCAGATTGGTGCGGCCCCTGTAAAATAATGGAACCAATTATGGAAGAACTGGAAAAAGAAATGGGTGATAAAGTAAAAATCACCAAAATTGATGTTGACCAAAAACAAGAAGAAGCAAGTAAATACGGGGTGATGAGTATACCCACCTATATAATTTTGAAGGATAGTAAAGAGGTGGATAGATTCATTGGAGCCACCAGCAAAGAAAACGTTGTTCAAAAACTTAAACCTCACCTGTCATAAAATTTTTTTTGAAAAAAATTCGCACTCGTAACTTCCAAACTTGAGGTTTTTTAGCTACTTGTGCCTTGAGCGTACTTGGCGAATAATAAAATATTAAGTTTTCAAGTTTTTATACCCTCGACTAACCACTATCATTTAGAATAAAATAGTTATTATGAAGTCGATAAAAGAAGCTGATGTATCTGGTAAAAGAGTAATTGTGCGTTGTGATTTTGACGTGCCTGTTAATGACGGAAAAATTGGAGATGATACCAGAATAAACGATAGTATACCGACATTGAAGTATTTGTTGGGTAAAGGAGCGAAGCTATTTCTTATTTCTAAAATTGGACGGCCAAAGTTTAGAGACCCTAGTTTGAGTTTTAAGTTAATCTTACCCAAAGTCTCAGAAAAATTAGGTAAGGAAGTTGTATTAAAAGAAAATGTTGAGGGTGATTCTTCTGAAGAAGTAATTTTGTTGGAAAACATTCGGTTTTGGCCCGAGGAGAAAAAAAACGATCTTGAATTTGGTAAAAAATTAGCCTCGTTTGGCGATATTTACGTAAATGAATGTTTTGCTACCTCCCACCGAACAGATGCTTCTATTGTCGGTATCCCCAAAATATTACCCGCGTTTGCAGGATTAAATTTAATTAAGGAAGTAAACGAACTAGAAAAGATCTTGAAAGATCATGAAAAACCATTGGTAGCCATAGTTGGCGGTGCGAAGCTAGAAACTAAACTCCCTGCGATTAACAATTTAGCAAAGGTTTCTGATAGAGTTTTGGTTGGTGGGAGACTAATGTTTGAAGTAGAACGCCAAACTCTGCCTGATAATGTTGTTATTGCCCCGGATGATATTGACCAGAAAGATATAGGCCCAAAATCGGTGGATTCTTTTAGAAAAATAATTCAAGAAGCCAAAACAATTGTTTGGAATGGTCCCATGGGTGTTTTTGAGGAAGAAAAATATTCGGACGGTACCAAACAAATCGCAGAAGCAGTGGCCTTAGCTGACGCACATACTATAATTGGAGGTGGAGATACGGTTGCAGCTGTAGATAAATATAATTTGCTTGGTAAAATAGATTATGTATCCACTGGAGGTGGGGCAATGCTTGACTTTTTATCCGGAAAAAAACTGCCCGGTTTAATCGCTTTGGGGTATTACGATGATTAAAAAATGGAAAATATTAGAGTCAAAAGAAATCTATTCTTCACATTTTATCACCCTCAAGGAAGAAAAACTGGAAAGACCAGACGGTAAGATAGTTACGCCTTATTATGCCATTGAAAGACCGGACGTTGTATATGTAATCGCATTGACTAAAAATATAGAAATTGTTTTAGTTTACCAATATAAGAATGGGATAAAAGATCTTGTTTTGGAGTTGCCAGCGGGATTTGTTGATAAAGGAGAATCACCAAAAGAAGCAGCAAAAAGAGAGCTTTTAGAAGAGACAGGTTATTCAGGGAAAGGTTTCACCAAGATTGGTGGGTTTAACTCAGGAGCTGGCCTTTCGCGTAACACAAATTATTTTTATGTAGTTAAAGATGTAGAGAAAACATCAGAACAAAATTTAGATGAGAATGAGGAAATCGATGTTAAAGTCTTTCCCTTTAATAAAATATTATTTAATATAAAGAATTGGAATAGTATACTGCCTGAGGTGCAATCCCAACTTGGGATTTTACTAGCGGAGAAGCTTATATGAAAAAACCAATTGTAATAGCAAACTGGAAAGCAACAAAAACTATTAAAGAAACAGTTGAATGGATAAAAAACACTAAATCGGATTTGGAAAAGAGCAACGACGCAGATATAATAATTTGCCCGCCATTTCCCTCATTATCTATCGCAGCATCGTTATTAAAAGACACAAATGTAAAAGTGGGAGCTCAAGATGTATCAAAATTTAAGAAAGGTGCTTATACAGGGGAGATTACCGCAGAAATGCTTGATGGTTTAGTGGAGTATTGTATTATTGGCCACTCAGAGAGAAGAAAACATTTTGGTGAGACAGATGACGATGTTATAGAAAAAGTAAAAAACCTTTTGGAATACTCAATTACCCCCATTCTTTGTGTTAGTAACCTAGATCAGCTAGATTCGTATTTAGAAAGAGGTGAGATAGTAGTTGACTCAGCAGAAAAGATTATTTTCGTTTATGAACCTCCAGATGCAATTTCTGGAGGTGGGGCCTACAAGCCAAATTCACTTGAAGATGCGAATGAAAAAGCAGGTAATATTGGAGAAAAGATAGGTAAAAAAGTTACTACGTTGTACGGAGGTAGCATAAATCCAGACAACGCACCTTCATTTTTTTCTAAGGAAAATATTGATGGTGGTCTTATTGGTCAAGCAAGTACAGACCCAAAGACTTTTCTTGAAATAATCAACAGTACTTATAACCCTACCTAAGCAAATAATAATATGAAGTATGTAGATCTTGGGGCTCCCTCGTATAAAGACGAGAAAAAAGAAAAAAAGAAAAAAATTGTAAAATTTACAATAGCCGCTCTTCTTCTGAGCATTGTATTGTATGGTGGTTATTTATTTTATTGGCCTATCTCTCAGCTTATAAAGGAAATAATTAACAATCCGGGTATAGTGTTCTCCCTTATAAAAGACCCACTCGGAGATTTGGATTCTACCGATGGTAGAACTAATATTTTACTTTTGGGTATAGATAAAAGAGAAGGTACGCCGTTTTCTTATAAAGACCAAGAAGGTATTACCCACAAAAATGGATTTCTGACAGACACCATCATTGTTTTATCAGTTGGTAAAGAAACAAAAGATGCAGTAATGATTTCTATACCTAGAGACATTTGGGTAGAGATCCCAGGTTGGGATGATTACCCGGATAGTGCCGGTAAGATAAATTCAGTATATTCGGTTGGTAATATTCAGGATTATCCTGGAGGGGGTTTAGAATTAGCCAAAAAGGTTGTTTCAAAAAATCTAGGTATACCAATTCATTATGCTACCAGAATAGATTTTGGAGGTTTTAGAAATACAATAAACACCCTTGAGGGGATTGAAGTTAAAGTGGATAAGACCTTCGATGACTATAACTACCCTGTTGAGGGAAAGGAAAACGCCGTTTGTTCGGACGGATCCTTTTCCTGTAGATATAAACGCATTCATTTTGACGCTGGCTTGCAGAAAATGGACGGAGAAACTGCACTTGTGTATGTCCGTTCTAGAAAAGGAACAAACGGAGAAGGTAATGATTTTGCAAGAGCAGCCCGGCAGCAAAAAGTTTTAGTTGCGGTGCGAAAAAAAGCTTTATCATTGTCAAATTTATTGGAACCAAATAAAGTAAATAACTTGTTTAAAGATTTTGGAGAGTCAGTTGAGACTGACTTTAGTTTAAATTTATACCCAGCTGCACTGCAGTTATTTAAGGGAGTAGATACTTCGGCTATAAAGAATCTGGTACTAGACAATACCAAAGATGGTTATTTGTATTCTCCAAACCCAGCCCAATACGGTGGTGCCTACGTGCTGTTACCTAAAGGTGAGAATTGGGAAAAAATACAGAAAAAAATACACAGTTTCCTATTTCCCCCAAAGGAAAATTCGGAATGAAATATATTATTCATGGAGATGATTTAACTTCCTCCAGGAAGTACCTAGAGGTTCTTAAAAATAAATACCAAGAATCCATAACCTTGGAAGGGGAAAGGCTTAACTTGGAAAATTTTTCGGAAGTAGCCTTAAACTCATCCTTGTTTTTAAAAAAAACGGTAATAATTATAGAAAATTATTCTGGATCCGAAAAAATATTTGAAGTTAGTACTTTGCATGATGTAGTATTTTGGTGGTCAAAGACCATAATTAAGATCCCTAAAGTTGATAAAATCGTTTTATTTAAAAATCAACAGGCTTATGGGATTTTTAAATTTGCAGATACAGTAGGTTTGAAACAAGAAAAAACCTCTCTGCTCCTACTTAACGGGTTGTTTGAAGAAAGAGTTCCTCCAGAAAAAATAATCTCAATCCTCACTAGACAATTTAAACTTATCACCCAGGTTTTGGATGGGAGTATAGATAAAGTGAGTAAGAGTGATTTTGTCCGAAATAAAATTGAATCTCAAGCAAAAGATTGGAATTTGAAAAAAATTCACGGAGCACTTACGCTATTGTTTCTTACAGATATTAAAATCAAAAAAGGTGAGGTAAAGCCGGTGTCAGCGCTTACTTTTTTAACTCACCAACTCTGCTCTTAAGTTATCATAAAGCCTATTTTTTGGCATCAAAAAACGGAGAAAGTAAAGCGGTTTTTACAGGTTCAAAAAGTTCACCATCAATACTATCCATATGTTTACCTTCAGACACTATTTTGTAATAATAGTAAGTATCAGGATTCAAATTGGTTAAGGTAACTGTGTGTTCTTTAGTCTCGTATTCAAGTATTTTTTCACTCATAACTTTATTATCATAAGCTTTTTGGTATAAACTTTCGGGAGAGCGTCCGTATAGAATGTAGCCGTTAGCACTAGTGGTTGTTTTCCAAGTAACAGTAAAGGATTGGTTACTTATGTTCGTAACAGATAACAAACTTGGTTCTGGTATACTTCCAAAGCGCAGAAAATCTTTTGCCCAGAAGAAGGAGAAAAAAAGTACCGTTGCGATTAAAATAAAGCTAAAGAAACCTATGATATTCTCAGTTTTGGAACTGTTATCAAAATGATAATTTTGTACAGATAGGCCTTCTGTTGTCATTTGGGCAGAGTTTGTTTAGCTTTGGGTTACCTATTTTACGCTACTTTCCAACTCCTCAATTAACTCTAAGTTTAGAGTTGGGTCTAAAGGTTCTATTTGTTTCTTAGTTGCTTCAGGAAGTGTAGACTTTAAAAAAGTTTGTGCAAGCACTACAATCACAACACTTAGCAGTGTAATTAATGTTAAAGTTAGAACTGTAATTAGATTCCTAGACATAATTTATTAATTAGGTTCCACTACAATCAGGTACAGTTGATTAGTTTTTAGACCCTTCGATTGGAGTGGTAGCAACCGTATCACCCAGATAATATACAGTGGCTTGCAGAGACGCTGCCAGTTTGGATCCATCTTCACTTATTGATATTTGGGTGAAGTTAGTTGTTCGTATTAGTTTTTCCATTTCTTCAACGAACTTTTGAATGTTTGAAAATTTACCTTCTACTGTAATAGTATAATCAACTTGTCTTACCGAAAGGTTCTCTTTATTTTTAGGCAAGGAGACTGGTACGTCAGCAAATTGGATTGACGCTAAAGTGGTTTTATTTCGTTTTGCTGCATTCTCAATCTGTCTTAAATATTTATCAACCGCACTACCAGTTGGTAGGGCATCGTCTGCTATTTTTAGACGATCTTTTAGATTTTCGTAATTTGCCTCTGCCTCCCCCAGCGCAATTATTTTTTCCTGAAGTTTATTATCAACGTCTCTACCTTTAGCGATCTCGTTGTTTAATTTTAATATGTGATTAACAGCAGGAAATACCAATAAAATTAATAAAATTAACAATCCGAGAGTTAATACCACGCTCAAGTAACTCTTTTGTACAGGAGTAGCACTATTATATTGGGTTATTGCTTGTCGATATAATTGCATATATTATTGAGTGGTTGTTTTCTCCTCCATCAAGCTCTTTTCTGTATCGCTACTACTATTTTCGGTATCAGGAGGTTGATCAACTGCCTTACTCTTACCTGTAAAAGCGGTACTAACCAAAAGAGTTTTGGCGCTGAAAGTGAATTTTGGATCTTCGACTGATGGGGAGTTAAGCTCGTCAATCTCCAACGAAACCAGCTTATTTGAACTATTGAAGGAATTTATTAGAGTGTGTAACTGAGCTGCTGTTGGAAACGAACCACTGAATGAAATTTCAGTTTGAGATATACTTAAATCTGTTAGCTTAATCCCTTGGGGTAAAAGCTTATTGAATTCCTCTACGGCGAGGTAGCTCTTGAAATGGCGATTTCTTAAATCATTGATATTGTTTAATTTAGCTTGTACTTCTCTGAATTCACGCTCGAATCCTGCTTTACTATCTATCGATTGTTGAGCGTTTTCTATACTTTTGTTAAGATTATTCTTGTCGATAGTGAGCTTTAGGCTTAGACCAAACGTGGCCAGGGCAACTATCTCGGTCCCAATTATTAGGTATCTACCAATAGTAAGTACCCAGTGGATAGTCTCTCCTAATACCCCGCCAATTTCCTCCTTGGGCATCAGATTAATATTTATTCCTTGATTTTGATCTTTTCGGGCAGCGCGGACCATTGAGTTTAGTATAACACCATTAAAATAGCCTTGACAATTGTTTTTCTAGCTTTTGCTTTTAGCTTTACTTTTTCCTTTTACAGTACTTGTAGTTTTAGCCGCTATTTTTTTAGAAAGTAGGGATTTTTTTCTGTTAGCGGTGTTCTTGTGGATAAGACCTCTTTTTGCCGCTTTGTCTATCAGAGAATAGGTTTTATTAACCAGCTCTGAGCTAGGGTTTTCGTACGCTTCTTTAGTCAATTGTTTCAGTTCTGCATTAAGGACCCTATTAATAGCCCTTTTTTTTGCATCCTGCTTCATCTTTTTTATCGCAGATTTTGTTAGTGGCACAAAGCTCCTTTGTTACGTTTAAAATGACGCTCACTTTGTTGTAAAATCATAGTGACCCTGACCGCTATAGCCTGCGGCATCAAGTGTTGGTAGGCGGGCGACGTTTTCTCACCCAGATTTGATCGGGGTTCGAATATAAACTCGCGTAATATTAACAAAATATTGAGCAACCTGCAAGTTGCTGATATACTTTAGTTCGTCTTATGGTCAAAAGATTTTTCCGCAACAGTACATCTATTCTTTTCCGACGTCAAAAAACGTTACTTTCTGCTGCAGTGATTATGATGTTTTTGATTTTTGCTTCAAGAGTTTTGGGGTTAGTGAGAAATTGGTTTTTGGCTGGTACTTTTGGAGCAGGACCAGAGCTGGATGCCTATAATGCTGGATTCGTATTACCAGATCTTATAGCGATTGTTCTAATAAACGGCGCACTTTCAGTCGCTTTTATACCAATTTTTACAACGTATTTAACTCAAAAAGGGAGTGAAGAAGCGTGGGAGATGGGGTCTTCGGTATTAAATTTGTCTTTGCTAGTTTTTCTAGCTTTTGGAATAATAATTTTCTTATTTCCGCAACAATTAAATAGCTTAATCGTTCCAGGGTTAGATCCAGAAACTGCCCAAACGGCAGCTAACATGACTAGGATAGTAGCCTTTGGAGAAATATTTTTGGTTATTGGGAGCTTTTTGACAGCAACCCTTCAGAGTTATCATCGATTTATCGCTCCAGCCCTTGCGCCGGTTGCATATAATTTGGGGATTATATTTGGAATAGTTTTTTTGAGTAAAGCCTTTGGAATATATGGGGTTGGATTTGGTGTTGTAATCGGGGCCTTTTTTCACTTTCTCCTGCAGTTTTTAATGGTGAGAAGATTTGGTTATAAGTACTCGTTTAAGCTAGATTTCAAAAACCTTGGTTTTAGAAAAGTTATTAAATTATCGATTCCTAGATCTGCCGGTATAGGTTTGGCCCAACTTGAGTTAACCGTTAGTATATTTTTAGCCTCACTTCTAGCCTCTGGCTCTATCGCCATACTTAGGTTTTCTATAGATATTCAAAATCTTCCAATAGCATTGTTTGGGTCTACTATAGCAGTGGCTGCTTTCCCAACCTTATCTTCTGAATGGGCTGGAAATAAACTGGAACAATTTAAAGCCACATTCTTATCATCCCTGCATCAAATTCTTTATTTAGCCATACCACTAAGTATTATTTTCGTTACTCTTAGAATTCCAATCGTCCGTCTGACTTTGGGTAGTGGTCTTTTTGATTGGGAAGATACAGTTGCCACGGCGACAACACTATCTTTCTTTTCCTTTGGAGTTTTCGCTCAAGCCGGTTTTTTGCTAGTATCGAGAGCGTTTTACTCAATGCATGATACAGTCACCCCACTAAGAGTAGCTCTCGCTAGTTTAGCGATTCATGTGATTGCCGGGATAATGTTTATGTTGGTATTGAATCTTCCTATCCAGTTTTTAGGGTTAGCGAGTGCAATATCTGGCGTTTTTAGCTTTTTCGTGCTACTTGCAATTCTAGATCGAAAGCTTGGGGGTTTTGATCGGAGAAAATTATTTATTCCAGTTGTAAAAATTGTGACTTCAGCCTTTGTCATGGCGGTAATTCTTTATATTCCTTTACACTTTAAGATTGGGGAAAAATACATCATTGATTTTATAATAGATACCACTCGGGCAATTAATTTACTTTTCTTGACGTTATTTGTGGCTTTCTTTGGATTTGCAATTTATGTTTTGCTTACTTGGTGGTTTAAATCAGAAGAACTGAAAAGTTTCTTAGGTTTAATACCAGATTTTAAGAAATTTACAAAGGCACTTAATTTTGAAGAAGTTGTAGACACAGACACAACCCCTAAATCATGAACGAGTTAGGAAAAATACGAAATTTTGCGATTTTGGCCCACATAGATCATGGAAAGTCCACTCTTGCCGATAGATTTTTGGAAATAACAAACACAGTTCCCACTGGAAAACTTATGGAACAGCACTTAGATAGGATGGATCTTGAACGTGAAAAGGGGATAACAATAAAGCTGGCGCCAGTCTCCATGAATTGGAAAGGATATAGATTAAATTTAATCGACACTCCTGGTCACGTCGACTTTACTTATGAAGTATCTAGATCACTGGCGGCGGTTGAAGGAGTACTGTTATTGGTAGATGCTACCCAAGGAATTGAGGCTCAGACCCTTTCAAACTACCTTTTATCCAAAGAGCAACGTTTAAATCTTATTCCGATTATTAATAAAATAGATTTGCCAAACGCTCAAGTAGAAAAAGTTAAAAAGTCTATGGTTGACACGTTTGGATTTTCTGCAGATGAGATTTTAGAAGTATCAGCAAAAGAAGGTACTGGTATAGAGGAAGTTTTAGATGAAGTTATAAAAAGAATTCCCAAGCCTTATGGAGACATTAGTAAACCTTCAAGAGCCTTAGTTTTTGATTCAATGTACGACCAGTTTAAAGGGGTGGTTGCCTACGTTCGAGTCTTTGATGGAAAATTTAAAACCAAAGATAAAATTAAGTTGTTAGGAACGGATACTGAGGCAGAAGCTACTGAAGTAGGCTATTTTTCACCTGCACAGGAAAAGAAAGAGGAGATTAGCACGGGGGAGATAGGATACTTAGCGACGGGGTTAAAAAACGTCAATAAAGTTTCGGTGGGAGATACAATTACCTCGGCTACCAATCCTACAAGAGAAGCATTATCTGGGTATAAGCCATTCAAATCGATGGTTTTTGCAGGGATTTTCCCGGTAAATAGAGATGAATTTCCCAAACTTAAAGATGCCTTGGAAAAGCTGAAGTTGAACGATGCAGCGCTTTTGTACGAACCAGAAAACTCCCCAGCTTTGGGATTTGGGGTACGGGCTGGATTCCTAGGATTACTTCATATGGAGATTGTTCAGGAAAGGCTTGAGAGAGAATTCGATTTGGAGCTGATAATTACCTCGCCAACAGTAAGTTACAAGATATTGAAGACAGATGGTTCTACCCAAGAAATATCAAACCCAACCAAACTTCCGGAACAAACTAAAATAAAAGAAATACAAGAACCATGGATAAAAGGTTCTATAGTTACTTTGAATAATTATGTTGGCCCCATCACCCAACTCGTTCATGATAAAAGAGGACAAGTGGAAAATATGGAGTATTTTTCTGATAAGGTAAAAATTTCGACGAAACAACCACTAGCAGAAATTGTTTCGGATTTTTACGATCGGCTAAAAACTGTTTCTTCCGGGTTTGCGTCTTTTGATTGGGATTTAGATCAATATAAATCAATTGATGCAGTTAAACTGGAGGTATTAGTCGCCAAAGAATCTGTAGACGCACTCTCGCAAATTGTCCCAAAAAAGAATGCCTACAATATTGGTAAGGCTTTGGTTGCAAGACTAAAAAAAGTGATTCCCCGCCAACAATTTGAAATTTCCTTGCAAGCCGCCATTGGAGGGAAAATAATTGCCGCCGAGCAAATACCACCATTTCGCAAGGATGTTACTCAGAAGTTGTATGGTGGTGATAGAACCCGCAAGGATAAGCTTTTAGACAAGCAGAAGAAAGGTAAAAGTCGGATGAAAAAAGTTGGTCGAGTCGAGATACCGCAAGAGGCTTTCCTTAGTATCTTGAAAGTTTAATAAGCAAAAGCTTGCGTCTACTTCATAGACTAAAGCTTTTAGACAAACAAAAAAAGGGAAAGAGCAGAATGAAGCGGGTTGGGAAGGTTGATACCCCCCAAGAAGCGTTCCTTACGGTGTTAAAAGTATAAAAATTGACTTTTTTTCGCATTGGATACACAATTAAATTGTGAATAAAAACTTACTTATCTTAGGAGTTTTACTGTTACTTGTTCTTGGATCTCTTCTTTTTATTTTCAAAGACAGAATTCCTATATTAAATAATGATTACACTTTACCTAATAACCTCACTTATTCCCAAGATCCTGGTTGGAGTGATGTCTCAGGGGATGGGTGGACAATATCTTTCAAAAAAGACTGGAAACTAAGTCCCGTTCTTGATATACAAGGTTCTAAAAGCTATTCAAATAAAGAACAAGGAGATGATCTGATCCTTATTATTGTTAGTCTCCCAGCAGGAGGTTTTAAAAGTACCATTAAAGAAGAATTGGATGTATGGAAAATAGTGATAGAGACTCCCCAGAGCTCAAGACAATTAATTAAATCCCAGGAGCTGACAATTAATGGGTACGAGTCAGGAATCATATTTTCTAAAGTCAAAGACAGAAACACCATCTGGCTCACTGTTTATGTAGATAAAAACGAAATAGTTTACACATTAGATATTTCCGTTACAGAAAATTTTTATAAATCGAATAAAGCTGATATTGAATACCTTATTTCTAGTTTTAGATAGTGTAGTCTAATTCTTAGTTAGGATCCTATTGTGGAAAAGAAACAAAATATTACTAAAATTTTTGGTCTTAGAGATGAAAAAATTAAAGACTATTTAAGAAGCCATCCTGATGTCGCTGAAAGATTGGCTAATACCCTAATTTCTTTAGAATCACAAAGAAAAAAAGATAATAAATCTGCGTCTGCTATTGGAGCACTAGGTTTGCATGTACACCGAATACCAGATAAAGAATTCTTTCACCAACCGAAGCATTTAATTGTGTTTACATTGCTCTTTATATTAATTCTTATTTTTACGGTCACTTTTCTGGCAAGCCTTTTTTATAATATTTAAAATTAATTACACTACCCTTGACATCATTTAGCACTCATGTTAGAGTGTTGCTACCCAAATTTAGGTTCAATTATGTCTGATATTTCTGATAGACAAAAGGAACTTCTCCGAGCAGTAATCGAGGAATACATAAATACCGCC
>JACZRW010000017.1 GCA_022574495.1 Patescibacteria group bacterium
GATTTTATTTATTAGAGATTGAAAGTGAAGAAGGTAATATTAATCAAGCTTGGTTACAGATCACTTATATATCTGCCTATTCTACTGTTAGTGAAACCAAAAGTCTGTTTTGGGTGAATTCTGTTGAAACTAAGAAACCGATTAATGAGGCGAGTGTGGAGTTAGTTGGTGGGGGTTTTAATGCTAAGACGGATAAGGATGGCATAGCCCAAGCGAAAACTCCTAATAAACTAAAAAATAGCAACTTTCATTATTTTAAAATCCAAGCCAAAAACGCTAAGTTAATTTTGAGAGTGGGAGGATTTTATTCTGATCCTACCCCCCACCAATACTGGCATTATTTATATTTAGATCGAGAACTTTTCCGAACCAGCGATTCTGTATCATTTTGGGGGGTGTTGCGTAGACGTGATGGTGGAACACCTGAGACAGTTAAATTAGAGTTAAAACAAAGCTCCTATGTTGATTATTTTTATAATCCTATTACTATAATATCAAAAGAAATTGGCATTTCCGACGTCAGTACATTTACTGGTTCTTTAGACTTCTCAAACTTAAATCCAGGGTCTTATACAGTTGAATTAAAGGTGAGAGATGTAGTAATAGAGACAAAGTTAATCCGAGTTGGCATATTTGACAAGCCGGCATATCAAATAAAGGTTTCCCCATCTAAAAAGGCGGTATTTGTCGGGGATAAAGTTACCTACAAAATCAAAACTGAATTTTTTGAAGGAACACCGGCGCCCCATATCAGGCTAAAAGTTACTGGGTCAGTAGAAAAAACCATCAGGACTAACATTAATGGAGAAACAATACTAACTTTAAAGGCAAAGCGCCCAAAGTATAATTTAGGTTACCAAAATATATATATTAGACCAACCGAGTCTGAAGTTGGTGATATTTCTGCGGGAGGTTCAGTTCGTGTTTTTGGCTCAGCAATAAATATTAGAGGAGAAGGAAATATAGAGGGAGGCAAAGCAAAGGTGGAAGGTACAATAAAAAAAGTCGATCTTTCTAAGGTAAATGAGCTTTATACCGATGATTATTTAGGAGGTCCAGTTTCTACCGATTTGACTACCAAGATCTATGAAGTATCCCAGATAGCAACTGAGACAGGAGAATACTATGATTTTATTGAAAAAAAGATTTTCAAGACATATAAGTATGAGCAGAAAAAGGAATTAATAAATACTTTAGAGGCAAAAAGTGACCAGAATGGTAAATTCAACTTAGAATTTGATGCAGATCCTGCCAAGGATTATCAACTTGAGATTTCCGCTAAAGACGATAAAGGCCGCCGTGAGAAAACAACTATTTACGTGAGCCGCTCGGTAAATGCAGATGCCCCAATTTATTACTATTTAGAAAATACGAAAGATTTTCCCACTAAATATAAAATTGGGGAGAAAGTAGAGCTGAAGTTTAAAAAAGGTAGAGATTTATTGAAACCCAATCCCAACCTTAAATTCCTTTACTACCAAAGCCAGATTGGTATAGAAGAATACACTGTCTCATCCTCTCCTACCTATAGTTTCACGTTTGAAGAAAAACATGTTCCCAATCTTAATGTTGTCGGGGTTTTATTTAACGGTTTTACATATCAGGCTAGCTCTACTCCTACTTTTTGGTTTAATTCAGGTAGCAATGTCGATTTTGATGAAGCAGGGAAAGAATTGAAGATTGAAGTTAAATCTGAACGGACAAAATATAACCCGGGTGATTCTGCTAGGGTAGAGGTGGTGGTCAGAGATAAAAATAATAAAGGAGTAGCGGCTGAAGTAAATATTAATATCATTGATGAGTCTTTATACGCTGTTTCTCGCGAATCCAGTAATTTAGACCCGCTCTCTAACTTATATCGAAATGTTACCAGCGGAGTTTTTGCCACCTATCTTTCCCACAAGTACCCAATAGGTGCACTAGGAGGTGGAGGTGGTGGTGGTGGGCGAGATGATTTTCGGGATAAAGTGTTCTTTGGGGTTCTAAAAACTGACAAAGATGGTAAAGGTGAAATTGATGTTAAACTTCCCGATAATTTGACGACTTGGCGGGTATCTTCCCAGGCAGTTACTATTGATCTGAAGATTGGAAAAGGAGTTGGGGCTATTGTTGTATCGAAGGATTTATTTGTGGAAGTTAATCTTCCAAGTGAACTTCTCCTTTCCGATAAGCCACAAATTAAGCTCCGAGCCTTCGGTAATGCTTTGAAATCTGGTGATTTGGTTGAATTTGCTATCAAAGCTGAAAGTTTAGGCTGGAAGAAGGAGAAAAAAGTTAAAGGCAAAGCTTTCAAAGCTTCTTTTATTAAATTACCTAAACTTAAGGAAGGAACTCACAAAATCACCTTTTCGGTAAAGGCAAAAGACTTAAATGATGCTTTAACTAAACAGGTTCAAGTAATAAAAGGTAGAACGAGGGTAGGAAAAATTAAAGAGTACTCTCTGAAACCAGAACTTAAACTTGAGGGCGGAACTGGCCAGAATACCCTTACTTTTATCAACGAGATCCAAGGAACTTCCTACCCAATACTAAAGAAGCAGCTTTGGTCATTTAGTGACCGTCTTGAAACAAAATTGGCTCAAGAAATTGCGGCCAAACTATTAAAGAAGCACTTTAATGAAGATCAATTTGTAGATCAAATTAATTTTGTACGATATCAGACGACTGATGGAGGACTAGCTATCTTTCCATACGCCGATAACAATTTGGAATTATCTGCCAAAATAGCCTCTTATGACGCTAATAACTTTGATAAAGATGGCCTTCGAAGTTATTTCCTTTCTATCTTGGATAACAAAAAGGAAGGAAGAGAAAGATCACTTGTTGCCTTATGGGGGCTGGCTTCGATTGGTGACCCTGTTCTGGTTAATCTTCAAAGCTTCACTAGCGGGGCTAAACTTTCATTGAGAGAAAGGCTTTACGTGGCGCTAGCTTATATCGAGCTTGGTGACAAAGAGAAAGCAAGAGAAATGTTTGATGAGATCTTAGAAAAGTCTGCCGAACAAAAACCTCCGTATATTTATATTAAAGATAAAGATAGAGATAAATCGTTCGAATTGACTGCCCTTGCAGCCATGATTGGAGCTAAGCTTCAAGATAAGAATACTACTGCAATTATGCGCTACTTAGCAGACGAAAAACCTGAAAAAGTTCTGATCGATATCGAAAGGGTATTGGCAGCGGTGGATTATTTAAGTGGGTTTGCTTTTAATGAAGCTAGTTTTACCATTAATATAGAGGGTGAGGAAAAAACCATTGATTTAAAAGGTAGACCTTATCTTATGTCAGTAACAGCTGATAAACTGGAGAAACTCTCCTTTAAAGACATCAAAGGTAAAGTGTTGGTTAGTGTTTCCTACGAGACTCCTTTGAATAAGGCTGGGATTTCCCGAGACAAAAGCTTAGATATTAAACGGGAATATTCGGAGAATAATAATGTCACTACAGATATATCTGAAGGAGCTTTAGTAAAGATTACTATAAACTACGATATTTCAGGACCTATCCAATCAGGGTGCTATCAGGTTACAGATCATCTGCCATCAGGATTGAGGGCAGTGACTAATCCAGCACGTTTTGTATCTGAGAGAGATACATGGTACCTTTACCAAAATACGGGCCAAACGATAAGTTTCTGTGTCAGAAAAGAATTTACCAAACCAATTAAATATTTCGCTCGAGTTATCGCCAAAGGCGAGTATTTGGCTGAACCAGCAACTATCCAACATCAAAAAGCAAAAGATAGGCTGAACTTTACGTCATCGCAGATAATAAAAATCCGCTAGAATTTTCAATACCCCCTGGCTTATAATTCGCACAGTTTATGAAAATTAGAGTCGATCTGGATCTTTGTATCGGTGCAGGTACTTGTACAGTTGTCGCGCCAAAAACATTTGAACTTGATGATGAATTAAAAGTAATACCCACCAAACCTAAAGGAAACGATGAAGATACCATTATTGAAGCTGCAAAAGTTTTCCCTAGTCTTCACCATAATTCTTAAGGATGAAACCGATAAACGAATATATCCCTAATTGACATCGATATACCTTTTTGTTACCCTTCTCTCGCTATCTTATGATATTTGGCTTCGAAATTGATCCACAAACAGTTGTTACTTCACTTTCACCGGTAATTGGTCGAATAATTTTAATATTAGTAATTGCTCTTATTGTTCAAAGAGTTACCTCAAAAGCGGTTTCACAATCCTTAAAACTGGCAACCGCCCGTTCTAAAGGTGAGGATAAGGAGGAATTTCAGCAAAGATTAGATACAATTTCCTCTGTTTTTTCCGCAACGGTCAGTTTAGGAATTTGGGCAATCACTGGATTTATTCTTTTATCGGAACTTGGCATTAATATTGCGCCTATCCTTACTGGGGCGGGTATATTTGGTCTGGCAATTGGCTTTGGTGCGCAAAATTTAGTAAGAGATCTGATCAGTGGCTTGTTTATTATCATGGAAGATCAATATTCAAAGGGTGATGTGGTGAAGATTTCTGGCGTTTCCGGACTGGTTGAAGACGTTAATCTAAAAAATACTGTGTTGCGAGATTTGGATGGGGTAGTGCACTATATTCCAAATGGAGAAATAACGGTAGCTAGTAACTTTACTCAAGAGTATTCCAAGGTAAATCTAAATATCGAAGTTTCTTACGAAACTAATATAGACCAGGCGATGAAGGTTATAAATCAAGTGGGTGAGGTTCTGGCTAAAGATAAAAAATTTGGCCCGATGATAAAAGAGGCCCCTCAAGCAATTGGGGTTGATAAATTGGCCGAATCTGGAATTGAGATAAAAATTTTAGGGGTAACCAAACCCATAAAACAATGGGATGTAATGAGAGAACTGCGAAAGAGAATCAAAGAGGCTTTTGATAAAGAAGGCATTGAGATTCCATACCCTCACCGAGTTATCGTTCAATCCAAATAAGTAGCTTTTATCTATAGAATCTCTTTCAAACCTGTGTTAAACTGAGTTTCCAACGTCCGAAAGGCGGAGACAAGCTTCTGCGGGTGCAAGTTATAATCGTTTCGATTACATCTCGTGTATTGTAACTCTGCGAGTTATAATTATGCGCTTGCGAAGCACGAGCAGGTGCTTATGTTAACTATCCAAGACTTACACGTATCCTCTGGGAAGAAAAAAATATTGAACGGAGTTTCTCTGAGAATAAAACCAGGGGAAATTCACGTAATCATGGGTCCAAATGGGAGTGGTAAAACCTCCCTCTCCCTTGCTCTCATGGGTCATCCTCGATATAAAATTACCTCCGGAAAAGTTAAAATTGACGGTAAGGACATCACAAAATTAACCCCAGATAAAAGAGCAAAACTAGGTTTGTTTCTGGCTATGCAGTATCCGACAGCGATCCCTGGCGTTTCCGTAGCCAACTTTCTTCGTACCTCGGTAAGGCATTTAAAAAAGAATGTAAAGCCCCCAGAATTTATAAAAAGTCTAAGGAGTAATATGGCCGAACTAAAAATCGATGAAAGCTTTGCTTCACGCGGAATAAATGAAGGCTTTTCTGGAGGAGAAAAGAAAAAGATGGAGGTACTCCAACTTTCTATATTAGAGCCAAAATATGCTGTGCTGGATGAGACAGACTCAGGACTAGACGTGGATGCTCTGAAACTGGTCGCGGCCGGAATAAAAAAACATTCTGGGCCAAAGATGGGAATACTTCTCATAACTCACTATCAAAGAATTCTTCGTTATATAAAGCCGGATTTTGTACACATTTTAGTCGATGGTAAGATAGTTAAAAGTGGAAATCACAAACTCGCTGAAAAAATCGAAGAGAAGGGGTACGGATCGCTCTAATGCCCCGAATCCCAGCAGTTTTAACCAACCCATATTGTAACTCGCTGAAACATGATGTATGTTTTATTAGGAGGCAATTATGACTGTTGCACAGGTTAAGATAAATGAAACATATAAAGAAAAATATGGCTTTTCGAAGCCAGAAAAATATGTTTTCAAGTCCCGTAAGGGTTTAGATGAGGATATTGTTAAAGAAATATCAGCAATAAAAGACGAGCCAGAGTGGATGCTAAAGTTTAGACTTAGGGCGTATGAGATTTTTAAATCCAAGAAACAACCCACCTGGGGAGCAGATCTTTCCCGAATTAATTATGATAATATTTATTACTACCTGAAGCCAACGGAAAAGAAGGTATCAAGTTGGGAAGAATTACCAAAAGAAATAAAAGATACTTACGATGCAATTGGTATTCCCGAGGCAGAGAAGAAATACTTAGGTGGAGTAAGTGCTCAATACGACAGTGAAGTAATCTATCACTCAATTAAAAAAGAATGGGAGAAAAAAGGGGTAATATTTCTAGATACCGATAGCGCGCTTAAGAAATACCCAGAGCTTTTCAAAGAACATTTTGCCAGGGCAATCCCGGCGGCAGATAACAAACTTGCAGCCCTTAATAGCGCTGTTTGGTCTGGGGGTAGTTTTATCTATGTTCCTAAGAATGTGAAGGTAACTGTACCGCTGCAGGCGTATTTTCGGATTAACGCCGCCAACATGGGCCAATTTGAGCGTACTTTGATAATAGTTGATGAAGGAGCTGAAGTAAATTATGTGGAGGGTTGTACTGCTCCAGTTTATACCTCTGATTCTCTTCACGCCGCAGTGGTGGAAATTTTTGTCAAAAAAGGGGCCCGCTGCCGCTATACCACCATTCAGAACTGGTCTAAAAATGTGTACAATCTGGTGACAAAAAGAGCTTTTGTTGAAGAAGACGCTTTTATGGAGTGGATCGATGGAAATTTGGGATCCCAAATATCAATGAAATATCCAAGCGTATATTTGCGTGGAAGAGGCGCTCGGGGTGAGATACTCTCGATTGCCTTTGCGGGAGCAGGACAACACCAGGATGTGGGGGGAAAGGCGATTCACCTAGCGCCAGACACTTCATCGCAAATAATTTCTAAGTCAATATCAAAAGACGGTGGACGTTCATCATACCGAGGGTTGCTTAAGGTGATTAAAGGAGCAAAGGGTGTTAAAGCCAACGTTCGTTGCGACGCTCTTATTCTTGATGACAAATCTAGATCTGATACTTACCCCACTATACAAATAGACGAAGAACAAGTGGAGGTAGGTCATGAAGCCAGTGTTTCCAAAATTGGAGAAGACCAACTTTTTTACGCTATGTCTCGTGGTCTCTCAGAAAATGACGCAGTGTCTATGATTGTTAATGGTTTCATCGAACCAATTGTGAAGGAATTGCCACTTGAGTACGCGTTGGAACTAAATCGGTTGATTCAATTGGAGATGGTGGGTTCTGTTGGCTAGGCGAAGATCCCTCCGAAGCTTTATGCGAAGGGGGATAGAACCTATTGTCAAAGAACTCCCACTAGAATATACTCTCGAACTCAACCGCCTCATCCAACTGGAGATGATAGGTGCGGTTGGATAATCTTTTTCACTTGATATTTCCTTAATTTTGAGTTAAAACTTAATAAACAAATACAGAAATATTTTTCTGTGCTGGTTAGTGAGTATTAGAGGAGGAGAGACAGAATGAATAACCTTAAGTTTTACGCTTTAATGCTCGCATTTCTTGAACTTGGAATCGCAGCATCATTCACTGTTGGTTTCTTGTTTGGAGCATTACCAGCAGTGATATTATGGGGCATCTGCGCCGCTATAGTAGGTGGTTCTCTAAGAATGAGACCATGGAGGAGGGGAACATGATAGATCAACAAGAGGCACAAGAAATTGGCGGCTGGAAGGGGTTTGTCATACTCTGCCTGGCGGTCTTGGTTGTACTTTCACCGGCTTATCTTGCAGAGATTAGCCGCCCCTCCGGGATCGCACTCAGTTTCTTTCAGGTTGCCTGTCTGATGGGTTTCTTTCTCATCATGGCAATCCGAGGAGAACAAATGAGGAGGGAGGTTCGGGATGCAAGTGATCACTTATGAACAGTACAAAGAGGCCGTAACCCTCGCATCGTGGACTGCACTTAAGGTATTAGGGATCGCCGTGTTGGTCTTTTTTGCCTGGCTGGCTGTGGTTCTTGCGATTTCGATCCCACTGTGGGTCTTTGTCGCTTACGTAGTCGGTTACATCACTCTCATGGCCCTGAGTGGTGTGTCGTTCCTCCTGGCTGGGTGTGCGATTTTTTTCTTGGTAATAAAAAATCCCAACGCCCTGTCTAAGTTCAGAATGTAGGTTCGAGTCCTCGGTACTGCAAGTGGCGGCTTGCGCGGAGCCCAGAGACAAATCCGCGCACTTCCTTTTTCAGGCCCACGAAGTGGTCGCAGAACGCTTCAGCGGTCATTAGGAACTAGGTGACGTAGAGCACGAAGCGATCTACTGCGCTATTACTGATCAGCTACGCGTAAAAACGGCAGATCAACTTCCTTTCTGGTACAATAGTTTTCCGATGAAAAAAATAAACTTAACTTTGAAAGAAAACGAAGAGAAAACAGTACCTTTGGTTTGGACTAGTGGTTCGGAAGAAATAATAGTTAATGCAAGACTGATAGGTAGAGGAGCGAAGCTAAATGTGGTGGGAGCCTTTTTTTTATCAAATAAAGATGAGGTAAAAGTAGAAATAAATATAGTTCACGTGGCAAAAGACACTACCAGTGACACCTTTATCAAGGCGGTGCTAACCGATTCTGCCATTGGAAAATTCTACGGTCTAGTGGGTATCAAAAAAGGAGCCAAAAACACCAATACTTTCTTTCGGGAAGACGCTTTGCTACTTTCTGACAGCGCAAAAGCAGAAGCAATTCCCAGTTTAGAGATAGATGAAAATGAAGTAAAAGCCGGTCATGCCTCTACCGTAGGACCGGTAGATCCGGAAATGCTCTTTTATCTAATGAGTAGAGGAATTGCGCATAATCATGCAAGAAAGCTGATAGTACAAGGATATTTTGATGTAGTTTTACACCAACTTCCGGAGAAAGAAAAAAATAATCTAGAAAATTTTTTACAAAAAGAGTTTAATATTAGTTGATGGTAAATTTCCAAAAAGTAGCAAATTTATCTGAATTATAGCCCGCTCGTATTCTATACCTTCCGCCTTCGTGCCGAAGCCGAATACGCCGCGTGCTGCGACCACTTCGTGGACTAAAGAAGGTTTATGTTTAAAAAGGTTGTTAAATTATCCGAGCTCAAAGATAATCAAGTAAAAGGTATAAAGGTTGGCGATGAAGAAATCGCCCTTTATCGGCTTGGAGACGAAGTGCTCGCCACCAGTAATATTTGTACTCATGAGGAATGTATAATCAGCGATAATTTTTATGTTGAAGGTGAGGAAGTTGAGTGTACATGTCATGGCAGTAGGTTTAACATCAAAACTGGAGAAAACACCGTTCCACCTGCAGCCGAATCATTAAAAACCTATTCAGTAAAAGTCCAAGGGGACGATGTTTTGATACAAATTTAATGTCTAAAGAAGAATTGATTAAAAATTTAAAAGAGAGCCGTAAAGAACTGATGGAAGCAATTAGCGGTTTGACGGAAGCGGATATGGAAAGAAAAGACATCTTGGATTGGACTTTGAAAGAAGCACTCACGCGTTTATTAGCATGGGATTATTTTACTTTGGAAGATGTAAATGCTTTACAGAAGGGGAAAAACCCAAAACATTTGGACGAAATCTCCAATCACGACGAAGAAAAGTTTGTAACCGACCGTAAAGATAAGACTCCATCCCAGATACTAGATGAAATCGATAAATCTACCGAAAACGTGATCCAGTTCATAGAGTCTATAGACGAGCTAGAGTTAAATAAAGACAGAGGAGTAAGTTGGAAAGGAGACAATATTACTCTCGATTGGCTACTGGATTATTCCGATCACGATAGAGATATTATTAAAGAAATTTGGGAATGGCGAATGAAAAAAGGTTACGATGAAGGTAAAAAAGGAAGTTGATTATGGGAAATCAGTATAGGATTTGTATATGAAAATATTAGGTTTTGCTGGGAGTTTGCGTGAAAATTCCTTTAACAAAAAAGTTGTTAGATTCACACTTAAACTAGCTGAAGAGCAGGGTGTAAAAACTGAATTTTTGGATCTGCGTGATTTGAATATTCCTTTGTACGATGGTGATCTAGAAGAATCTTCTTTTCCAGAATCAGTGGAAGTATTCAAAGAAAAAATCCGAACCGCCGACGCTATTTTAATCTCCTCTCCAGAATACAACCATGCCAGCCCCGGAGTACTGAAAAACGCCTTGAATTGGTCTAGTAGACCTTACGGAGATGCTGCTTTCGATGGTAAACTAATCGGCTTAATGACTGCTTCTCCAGGAAATCGTGGTGGTGCCTTGGCCCTAATTGATCTAAAAGCTTCCTTTGAAGAAATGGGTGCTAGGGTTTACCCCAAAACTGTAAGTATTCCTGGAGTTGTACAAGTGTTAGATAAGAAAGGAAATGTAATCGACCCAGATTTGGTTGAAATGGTTAAAGGTTTCCTCTCTGGATTGCTTTCTTCAGCAAAAAAGTTAAAATAGTTTTTCCCTTGTAAATTCAGCCTCAAAAGAGTAGAATCCAAATCTCTATGAGTGCTACTGTAGTTAAACAGAAACCCAAAACAGGTTTGAATATCAGAAAAATCCGGGCGGATTTTCCTATTCTTAATCGAAAGATCCACGGGAAGCCTTTAATTTATCTTGATAATGCAGCTACTTCGCAAAAGCCAAACCAAGTAATTGACTCAATAGTGGATTACTACAAAAACTACAACGCCAATGTACACCGAGGAGTCCACACCCTTTCAGAAGAAGCTACGGAGGCTTATGAAGCATCTAGAAAAAAGGTAGCCGATTTTATAAATGCAGGAGATAGTCGTCAGGTAGTTTTTGTGAAAAATGCCACCGAAGCGATAAATTTGGTAGCCTATTCCTGGGGTCGAACAAATATTAAAAAAGGTGATGAAATACTTCTTACCGATATGGAACACCACAGTAATCTTGTGCCGTGGCAACGTCTTGTTAATGAGTTAGGAGCTAAATTAAAGTTTATTCCAATTGACGAACGCGGTCAATTACAAATGTCAAAGGATAAACTTCAAAAATTAGTAACATCAAAAACCAAGCTGGTTGCTTTCACTCATGTTTCGAATGTATTGGGGACTATTAACCCAGTTAAAAGGATAGTTTCTGACATCAGAAATCTAAATCCTGACGCTAAGATTTTAATCGATGGTTCACAAGCTGTTCCTCACATGACAGTTTCTATTCAAAGCATAAATCCTGATTTCTACGTGTTCACTGGGCATAAAATGCTGGGGCCAACCGGAGTGGGGGTATTGTATGCAAAAAAAGAATTACTAGAGAAAATGGACCCGTTTTTAAGTGGTGGGGAAATGATATTGGAAGTGGAAAAAGAAAAATCATCTTGGAATTATATTCCTTGGAAATTTGAAGCTGGGACGCCAAATATAGCCGGGGTAATAGGTTTGGGGGCAGCGATCGATTATCTGTCTGGTATTGGAATGAAAAATGTTCGTGAGCATGAAAAAGAACTAACGATATATGCCTTGGAAGAACTTGCTAGGGTCAATAATTTGGTTACCTATGGTCCGGAAGATGCAGAAAGACGTGGTGGAGTTGTCTCATTCAATATTGTAAATGAAAAAGGTAAGGTGGCTATTCATCCCCATGATCTCGCCTCTATCCTAGACTCTGAAGGGGTTGCCACAAGGAGTGGTCATCACTGCGCCCAGCCACTGATGAAAGTTTTGGATATTCCAGCGGCGGCCAGAATAAGTTTCTATATTTACAATACTAAGGAAGAGATAGATATACTTATCACCGCAATAGAAAAAGCAAAGAAAATTTTCAGATTATGATTGAAGACCTATTATATCGAGAAGAGTTGTTAGAAGTATTTCAGAACCCTAAAAATAGGGGAAAAATTGCCAATCCCGATCTTGAAGCAAAACTTTTAAACCCTCTCTGCGGAGATGTAGTTACTCTTCAAATTAAATTAAATGGCGGAAAAGTAGTTCAAAAAGCAGTTTTTTCTGGGAACGGCTGTGCTATTTCTCAAGCCAGCGCCTCACTTCTTGCCGAAAACATTGAGGGAAAGAACTTGGAACAAATTCGAAAACTAAAAAGCAATGATATACTTGCACTGGTGGGAATAAATCCCACCCCGGCGCGGATGAAATGTGCCCTACTTAGTTTAGATGTTTTAATGGAGGCAATTAAGCAAAATGGGTCTAAAAGTTAAAGTCGATAAAATGCTCTGTATCGGTACAGATGATTGTTCCAAGATTGCCCCAAATACTTTTGAATTGGATGATGAATCCAAAGCGGTGGTGAAGAAGCAAAATGGTGATAGCGATGAAAAAATCCTCGAAGCTGCAAAAATTTGCCCAGTGTTAGCCATTGTCGTCGAAGACGAAAATGGTAAACAAGTCTACCCCTAAGCTGCTAAAATTAAATTAATGCAAGACGAATCTGATTCAGGAATTTCCCCAGAAAATTTAAGTCCAGAAGGTATAAGGATTGAAGCAGGTGTTTACAGTGGGCTCGCTGAAAATTGGGATAGATTTGTTGGAAAAGAAGGAAAAGAGAACCGCAAGAACTTTTTGGTAGGGATTTTGAAAGAACACGAAGGCAAAAAAATCTTTGATGCTGGTTTAGGTAGCGGAGGTGATTCAATTTCACTTTCAAAAGAAGGTTTTAGTGTAGCGAGCAACGAGATAGACGGGGATCTTGCCGAAAGAGCTCGACAAAACGCCACAAGAGAAGGAGTTGAACTTGATATAAGCAGTATGGACTGGAGGAATTTGGAGCAAATCGAAGACGGCTCATTCGATTCAGTTATCCTTTTAGGGAATTCTCTTACACACCTGTTTGATAAAGAAGATCAGCTTAAAGCTCTCTCCGAATTTCACCGAATTTTAAGAAGAGGTGGAGTCTTAATAATAGATGAAAGAAATTATCAAGACATATTGGATAGGAGAGAGGAAATAGCGTCCGACCCTTTAAACAACTTCCAACCTCGTCATAAGAACGAATCGGGTAGAGCTACTTACAATGAAGAAGGAGTTAGGGCAATCCCAACAGAGATTTCAGATAATAGAATTAAGATTTCATATTTAGACTCTGATTCAAACCAATGGATTCAAGGGTTTTTGGACCTTTACCCATTTAAAAGAGGAGAACTACAAGGTTTGCTACAAGAGACTGGTTTTTCCAAGATAGACCAATTTAGTGATTTTCAGGAAGGGTTTGATCCACAAGCTGATTTCTACGAATACGTTGCTGTTAAATGATTTATCTCCCCTGTTATAATCTAAGCAATGAAAAAAGTTGACTTCCTCATCATTGGTGGTGGGATTGCCGGTACCACCGCTGCCGAATTTATTCGTATTAGTGATTCTTCTGGAAGCATAGCGATTGTTACCGAAGAAGCCGATCGACTGTATTCCCGGGTGATGCTTCCTCACTACCTTCGCGATAAGATCCCATACGAACGACTTTACGTACGTAAACCTGAACAGTATAAAGAAAAAAATATTGAGTTGCTCACGAATTTTCAAGTTGAAAAAATTGATACTAAATCCAAAATAATCTCTTTTTCCAAAGGAGATCAGATACAATACGAAAAACTTTTAATCGCTTCCGGAGGAAAAGTTAATAAACTAAAAATTTCAGGATCAGATCTTTTTGGAGTAACGTACCTAAGAACCATCAAAGACGTAAAAGAAGTAAAAGATCTCATGAAAAAGGCGAAGAATGGAGTAGTTATTGGCGGTGGTTTTATTGGTATTGAGTACGCCCAAAGTTTCGCTCACGCTGGACTCAAAACAACTTGTGTTGTTCGCGAACCAAATTTTTGGAGTTCGGTTGTAGGGGAAAATAGCGGAAAATTAATAAATAAGATTTTAGAAAAAAATGGAGTCGAAGTAATAAATAATTCAGAGGTAAGCGAGTTTGTGGGAAAGGGTTCGTTAAATTCAATTAAATTAAAAAGCGACAAAGACATACCAGCCGAAATTGCGGGAGTGGGAATTGGGATTCATATGGAACTAGGCCACTTGAAAGATTCGGGCTTGGAAATAAATAAAGGGGTACTAACAAATGAATTTTTAGAAACTAGTACTCAAGATGTCTGGGCGGCTGGTGATATCGCTGAATTTAACGACGTACTTTTTGATAAACACCACCTAATGGGGAATTGGTCTAACGCGGCCGCGCAAGGTAAAATAGTAGGTCAAAATTTAGTTAGTGGGTGGGGGTCAAAGGAAAGGGAAAAATTTGAAACAATATCTGCTTATACAATTTCAATATTCGATGGGACTTTCACATTTTTAGGCGATCCTGCAACCGAAGATACCCAATTAATTGAGCGAGGCTCATTAGAAACTGGTAGTCTGGGTCGGCTTCATTTGCGAAATGACCAGATTGTTGGTGCGAGTTTAATAAATTTACCAGCTGATCGCTCGGCCCTAACAAAAGTTATAAAAAACCGTGTTAAAATATCTGCGAGTAAAGAAAAGCTGAAAGATATTAATTTTGAATTAAAAAATCTTTTATCATTGGATAATGGCCAGTAATAACAAGAAAGTACAAAGTGCCGAACTTCATGCCGCCACATCGAAATTGCGAGATATTATTCTCGGCGGGCAAGATGGATTGGTTAATGTCTTAGGAATTGTTCTGGGTTTGGCAGTGGCATCACAAGATCTTAGAATAATTTTGGCGGGAGGACTGGCGGCTACTTTTGCCGAAAGTGTTTCTATGGCGGCGGTTGCTTATACTTCGAAAAGAGCCGAGCAATCTTTTTATGAAGGAGAACTTCAAAGAGAAAAAAGAGAAATAAAAGAGGTACCAGAATTAGAGAAAGAGGAGATCCGCGAAATTTACAGGAAAAAAGGATTCTCCGGAAAATTATTAGAAGATGTAACTGAACAGATTACTTCTAATGAAGAAGTATGGCTGGATGAAATGATGAAATTTGAGCTAGGTCTTTTACCGGTGGAAACGAGGCATGCATTATCCAGTGGAGTAGTGGTGGGTGTGGCTGCGTTTATAGGATCTCTTATTCCCCTTCTCCCATTTTTCTTTATTAACCAATTACAAATTTCAATTACCCAAGCGATTTTGATTGCGCTAATAATTTCCGCAATAACACTTTTCATTGTTGGCGCATATAAAGCCAAGACTACCGTAGGAGATTGGAAAAAATCTGGACTTGAAATAGCCGTTATCGGCATTATGGCCGCCCTTATAGGATATGTAGTAGGATTTTTCTTCCAATCCCCCTGACTTGATACCACTACGCATAAAGCTTCGAGGTATCAACCACTCTTAGACTTAGCAAAGGGTAGTTGACATTTAGCATCAAATCATGTATACTATGGGTTATAATGTAGCTTCGTAAGTGCGAGGCTAATTTTGTACCATAAGGAGGTACGGAACGTGATAGAGAGATTGCTTGTCAGGCTAGGCCTGACAACCCCGCTAGTGATCCTTGTGATCCTAATGGGGATAGCGGGTGTCTTTGGCACAAGTGTGGCCGAGGCACACCCACTACCAGGTTCTGTCATGACGACGGATTTGGACGGAAATGAGGTCAACGGGAACGTCCGTTATTCTGGACGGTGTGAGGTCGCCATCAACGGGGGGCCGCACCAAACACTGGCGTATCATCTGCCTAACGGCGACTACGACATCGCCGTGACCATTCCTGGCGGTGGTACCGTTCTAGGGGAGGGTCATGGCACTGTCACCATTGACAGCGGAGACGGTACTTTTGGACCGTTCTCACTCTGCTCCTTGGTGACACCGTCCCCGTACGACCTGTCACC
This sequence comes from Patescibacteria group bacterium, assembly GCA_022574495.1. Classification (GTDB taxonomy): domain Bacteria; phylum Patescibacteriota; class Microgenomatia; order Woykebacterales; family RBG-16-39-9b; genus JACZRW01. Next base: position 15,797 of record JACZRW010000017.1, read on the forward strand.
GAACAATGGTGACGAATACAAGATTTGGGTCTGCTTCGCCGGTGAGCTGTTCGTTAACCGCCACTGCAAGACGGACAACTTCAAGGTTCGCGAGGCCGACGTGCCGCCAGTGGTTCCGCCGCCGGTGCAACCGCCGGGCTTGGGTCCACCTGTGTCGAAACCGCCGGTGCAACCGCCGACGACCACGACCGACATCGGCACGCCTTTCGGTGTACCAGGACCTTCACCGGCGCCGGAACCGGAAGTTCCAGTGAAGCTGCCGACGACTGGGATGCAAGCCGAGCAAAACATAATACCTAACCTGAAGGAAACAGTAGTCTTGCTGCTATTCATCGGACTCGCGGTCCTCGGAGCAGCACTCGTAGTCTCCCGAATGTCGAGGATACGAAACTAATAGGAAAGGAGAAGAGAACTAACAGGCCGTCTCGGGATCAACACACGTTGAAACCCCGAGGCGGCCTTCCTATTTCTATATACAGTTCTTTAAAGTATCTAACTTGACTTTTAGCCTTAAACCCAGTAAACTATAGGTCCTAACTGATCAAAATTCGGGAAGGGAGGGTGGTTTGCGCGGATCCTTAATGATTGTGATTTTGCTTATAGAAGTGAT
>JACZRW010000018.1 GCA_022574495.1 Patescibacteria group bacterium
ATAATAAGAATAAAATAATATGAAAATATATTTAGCCTCTGATCACGCTGGTTTTGAACTTAAAGAAGCTATAAAACCTTATCTTCAGGAAAAAGGTTATGAAATTGAAGATAAAGGTGCGCTTACTTTGGATAAAGACGATGATTATCCTGATTATGGATACCCGGCGGCAAAAGCCGTTGCAGAATCTGGAGGTGATTCAAGAGGAATACTTTTTTGCGGAGCCGCCGAAGGTATATGTATTGTTGCGAACAAAGTTAAAGGTATCCGAGCTGTGGCGGTATGGTCGGAAATAAACGCGAGATTAAGTAGAGAAGATAATGATGCAAATGTTCTTTGTCTTTCTGGTGGGGGGAAAATTAACCCAATTCCTGGTTTATCATTGGATGAGGCAAAAAAGATTATAGATATTTGGTTAAATACAAAGTTTTCAGAAGAAGAGAGACATATTAGAAGGATAGAAAAGATAAAAAAACTGGAGGCAAATTAGTTTGATAGATATAATTCCAGCAATTTTAAGCCCAACTCGTGATGATTTTCACAGACGCTTCAAGGCAGTAGAGCCTTATACTGAGTGGATACAGATAGATATTGTTGATGGAAAATTTGCACCGACTAAAACAATCGACCACGAAGTAATAAATAGATTTAGAACCGCCAAGAAACTCGAAATTCAACTGATGGTGGAATTTATTGAAGACTGGATAGATCCTTTTGTGAAATCCAAACCGGCTAGGATTATTGTACCGGTAGAATCAGCTCGTAATCCGATAAATTTAATCCGCCACGTGAGGAGACACCAGATCCAGATAGGATTTTCACTGAATCCTCTTACCGATGTAAGTAGGATGCAGCACATAATAGATAAAGTAGATAGTGTTCTTCTTCTTGCCGTAATGCCAGGATTTCAGGGGCAGAAGTTTAACGAAAAAATTTATAAAAAAATTCAAGATTTAAGAGAAATGAGACCTGATATTTATATAGAAGTAGATGGAGGAGTAAGACCGGGAATTGCTAGAACCTGTGTGGAATATGGGGCGAATGCTTTATGTGTAGGATCATATATTTTAAAAAATAATGAGATTGAAGGGGAAACTTACCAAGAAAAAATTAAAAAAGCAATAGAGGTATTAAAAGAAGATATAGAGGGGGTGAGTAGTTCTAGATGAAAGGGGTAATAATAGGGGTAATAATAGTAGTCGTCATTGGGGCTTTTGCTTGGTTTTTCTTCGCTAGTAATCAGACAAAGACACAGGATTCGGCAGCTACAACAACAAAAGCAGAACCAGAATCAACAATGACTAGTTCCGAAGATCAAAATGATAATGATTTAACCGGCCAAAAAAATGAAATTAAAGAGGGTAGCACAGTTACCTATTCTGATTCCGGTTTTAGTCCTCAATCTGTTACAGTTAAATCTGGTGAAAATATTACTTGGGTAAACGATTCTAACTCAACAGTTCAAGTAGGTAGTGCAAATCACCCCACTCATACCATTAATCAGCAGATGACCGGAGATGAATTTGTTATTGAGCTTGCACCAGGTGAATCAGAGACTGTACAATTAACCAAGACAGGTAATTGGGGGTACCACGATCACCTGAAGCCATCTATGACTGGGTCAATTACTGTCGAATGATATGAGGGACGAACTGCTCACCAGACTTCAAAAAACCGCAAATACTATCCGCCAGGACATTATTAAGATGTTGGTGGAAGCTGGTAGTGGCCATTCTGCTGGTCCGCTTGGGATGGCAGATATCTTTACTGCTCTCTATTTTGATGTATTAAATCACAAGCCAAATAATCCAAAGTGGGAAGATAGAGATAGAGTAGTTCTTTCAAATGGGCACATTGTACCGGTTTTGTACGCTACGTTAGCCCAGGCTGGTTATTTTCCAAAAGAAGAAATCTACACTCTCCGAAAAATAAACTCTCGACTTCAGGGTCATCCTCACGTTGGTACTACCCCTGGCATAGAAAATACCGGTGGGCCTTTAGGTCAAGGACTCTCCCAAGCAATTGGAATGGCTCTTGCCGCCAATTTTGATAACAAAAAACACTGGACATATTGTTTAATGAGTGACGGTGAGCATGATGAGGGACAAATTTGGGAGGCGGTAATGTTTGCCGGAAAAAATAAATTGGCAAATCTTACTGGCATTATAGATCGAAATAATATCCAGATAGACGGGATGACGGAGGATATAATGCCGCTTGAGCCTTTTAAAGAAAAATATGAGGCTTTTAACTGGCATGTATTGGAAATAGATGGTCATAACATGCAACAAATAATTGATGCTTGCAGCGAGGCAAAAGCCATTATTGAAAAACCAGTGGTCATAATTGCCCACACTATTGCGGGTAAAGGCGTGGGGTGGATGGAATATGACTATCGATGGCATGGTAACCCTCCTGGAACACTGGAAATTGAAGGAGACCCGCCAAAGAAAGACCAAGCAAAATCTGCCCTTCATGATCTTAGAACATTGAGAGGAAAGATTACGGGGGAACATGAGTGACAAAAAGCTAAACCCAAAACTTCATGAATCAGAATTGGAGCAAATTGCTACTAGAGATGGATATGGTGAAGGATTGGTCACATTAGGAGAAAAGAATAAAGATGTGGTGGTACTCACTGGAGATCTTTCCGCTTCCACCAGAGCCAAAAAATTCCAAGATAAATTTCCAGAAAGATTTATAGAAGTTGGTGTAGCGGAGCAAAATATGATGGGAATAGCGGCCGGTCTGGCTCTATCTGGAAAAATTCCTTTTGTTTCTAGTTACGCAGTGTTTGTTCCCGGGAGATGTTGGGATCAATTGCGGGTTTCAGTTTGCTATTCAAACGTAAATGTAAAAGTGGCGGGGGCCCATGCTGGAATCTCGGTAGGACCAGATGGAGCCACCCACCAAGCGCTTGAAGATATTGCCAGTGTTCGCGTCCTCCCAAACATAGCGTTAGTGGTGCCTTGTGATGTAAATGAAGCCAAAAAAACTACTATTGCAGCGGCAGAGCGTGAAGGCCCATTCTATTTCCGTTTTTCTAGAGAAAAAACCCCAGTTATAACCAAAGAAGATACTCCATTTAAAGTAGGCAGAGCCGAAACTTTCAAAGAAGGCAGTGATGTAACTATCGTGGCTTGCGGACCACTCGTCTACCAATCATTGATTGCAGCGGCCGAGCTAGAAAAAGAAAATATTTCTGCAAAAGTGATAAATAATCATACTATAAAGCCGATCGACAAGCTGGCGCTTGCTTCCGCTGCAAAGGAGACAGGAGCTATGGTTACTGTAGAAGAAGCCCAAATAAATGGTGGACTTGGAGGAGCGGTGGCAGAAGTACTGGTAGAAAGTTATCCGGTGCCTATGGAGCGGGTGGGAATGCCGGATACTTTTGGAGAATCTGGTAAACCAGAAGAATTGCTTGAAAAATATGGTATGAGTGTGAAGAAGATTAAAGAGGCGGTAAATAGTGTGATAAAAAGGAAAGTTAAAAAGTGAAAAAAAAATATTTAGTTACAGTTGGAATAGTTACCTCATTATTTTTTTCGACTATTATTCAATTTTTAGCTATAACTGGAAAAGATAAAGGATTTCCAATTAGATATGTTTTAAATAAAAATGAGGAGGTTCCAAAGTTAGGTCAGTATTACGGGCATCCAGGTACTGAAATTGTTCAAATATTAAATATCATTATCCTAGCGGTTTTTATTTTCTCGCTACTTGCCTTCTTTTATTGGAGTGTTAAGAAACACCCTAAACTTTTAATATTATCTGTAATCATCGGTTTAGTTTACCATGGGACCTTTCTTCTAGGATCCTTAGTATCCGGATTTGGTGACGTTAGCTCATTCACGGTTGGTTTGCTTTACGTAGTTAATTTTCCTACTACTTTTGTAGTTAATTTCTTAGCTACAGCTATTTCTGGCAGAGAGATAGATCTTATAATAGTTACTGCTTTTCTAAATGGAATGCTTCATACGGCAATAGCTTATTGGATTATATTTAAACTTAAAGAAAGGAGAGTAAGTTGAACTCTCATGAGTGGTTAGACCTGTCCGCATTGCTTCGCAAAGCGACGCAGGCGGGAAAAGCTAAAAACGACCCCACTTCGTTAAAACTTCGAGGGGCAGGAGGTTTTGTATGAATGCTAGAAATTGGCTGGAGAAGGCTAAGTCAGAAAAATTTGCTATCGGGGCTTTTAATGTAGATAATCTTGAAATTTTTAAGGCGGTTGTTGCTGGAGCGCTAGCTAAGAAAAGCCCGGTAATGATGGAATTTTCTGATGGTGAGGTAAAATTTCTAGAGTTGAACAATATTGTAGATCTTGTAAAAAACGCTGAAGAAGAATACGGAATTAATATTTTGCTAAATCTTGATCACTCCCCAGACCAAGCAAAAGTAGAAGAAGCTATTGAAGCTGGATTCGAACTCATCCACTATGATGGATCCAAGACACCTTATGAAGAAAACGTAGAAATTTGTAAAGCAATCATTCCAAAAGCCCACGAAAAAGGTTTAACTGTTGAGGGAGAGATAGATCATATCGCTGGATCATCCAATGTCCACAAGGAGCAGATTACCTTTGATGAGATAAAAGAAGGATTCACTAAACCAGAAAAAGCCAAGGAATTTGTAACCGAGACTGGAGTGGATATTTTTGCCGCCTTTTTTGGAAATGTCCATGGAGTTTATCCGGTGCAACCCAGTATTGATATTGATTTGCTAAAGAAAATACGAGAAGCGTTCCCCGATACATTTTTATCTATGCATGGTGGTAGTGGAATTTCCGACAGCGAAGTAAGACAGGCGATAGAGATTGGAAAGATTGTTAAGATAAATGTAAACACCGAGATGAGAAAAGCGTTTCGTGAAGGTCTAGAAAAAGCCTTGAAGGAAAATCCAGATGAGTATGCTGTGTATAAAATTATGCCAGACGTTATATCCGGGGTTCAAAAGGTAGTCGAACATAAAATAGATGTTTTTGGGTCAGCTGGTAAAATTTAAGCGGCATAATTTTGCGTCCCGCCTTAGCGGGACTAAAACTAATGCTAAGCGTAATTCAGAATGTTCAGAAAGTAGTAGAGCATAAGATCGACGTATTCGGTTCAGTAAATAAGGTTTAAATTGGCATTAGCTTGCGTTCACTTTGTGAACTAAAAATCATGCCAGAAAGGAATTTTGATGCACGATATTATTACTGTTGGTGACGCCACCATAGATACATTTACAAAAATCCACGATGCCGAAATTAGGTGTTCGGTAAATAAAGAAGACTGCAAGCTTTGTGTAAATTACGCCGATAAGATACCGGTAGATGAAATTAAACATTTAGTAGCTGGAAACGCGGCCAACAATGCTATTGGAAGTGCCAGACTTGGCTTGAAAGCAGCCATTTATGTAAATGTAGGAGATGATGATTCTGGTGAGAGAATTAAAAATAAAATCGAAAGTGAAGGAGTGGACGGCTCTTACATAAGTGTAAATAAGGATATGGAATCAAATTACTCTACGGTTATTAATTTTAAGGGGGAGAGGACAATATTTGTATATCACCAAGATTGGAAATATCGTCTACCAGATATGGAGCCAACCAAATGGGTATACTACACATCGGTTTCAGATAGTTTTAAAAACAGTACTCTTACCCAAGATCTGGCTGATTATGTAAAGGATGTTGGGGCAAAGTTGCTCTTTAATCCAGGGACATATCATATGCTTGATGGAGTAAAGAAACGACCAGAGATTTTGAAAGTTTGTACGGTATTTAACGTAAACGTCGAAGAAGCTAAGAAAATACTGGAAATCCCACCAGAAAACAGCATAGACATAAAAAGTTTGCTAAAAAAGACGCGGGATGATCTTGAAGTGAAAAGTGTAGTTATTACCGATGGGCGTCAAGGATCCTACTCCTTTGATGGGAAGGAGTATTACAAGTTGCCAGAATTTCCTGGCGACAGAACCGAAGCCACTGGGGCAGGGGATTCATTCGCCACCGCACTAGTCGCCTCACTTTTTTATGGGAATGATATTGGTGAGGCTATGGTTTGGGGCTCGATAAATGGGGCTTACGTGGTAAAGAAAGTTGGCCCCCAAGCTGGGCTTTTGCATAAACACGAAATGGACAAAATCCGAGGCGGAAGTCTGGATTTCAAAGCTGAAAAATTCTAACCCACCTTCGCCAGGGCTTCGGCGGACAGGTTTTGTAATATTAGTCACTTCCAAAAACTGCCCATCAAATGTATATTAAATATAGCTCGCTTCGCGTGCTGCGCTGTCGCTAAGCCCGCTTCTTAAAGTCGCGTGATGTTTTGCGAAAATTAATTACAACTAACGAAAGGAGACCAATATGGTTAAAGTCAAAATATATACTACAACTACTTGTCCTTACTGCAAAATGGAAAAGGAATATTTGGATTCCAAGGGAATCAAGTACGAAAACTTTTTTGTTGATCAAAATCCAGATAAAGCTCAAGAGATGATGGATGAATCTGGCCAGATGGGTGTGCCCTTTACTGAAATTACTAAAGATGATGGTACTGAAGAAAAAATCCTTGGGTTTGATAAAGAAAAGCTAAATAAAGCTTTAGGAATAAGTTAATATGTCGAAGAAACCAGATATTGCGGGACTTACGAAAAAAGAAAAGAAAGAGTATTTAAAGGAATATAGACAAGGGCAAGAGAAAAAAGCTGGTTTAACAGCCACGCTAGTGAAGGTTATTATTGGATTAGTAATAATCGCTGTGGTTGGTGGGATAGGATATTTGATTGCGACTTCGGATCCAGAGAGTAGTTCTAAATATCTTTTAGGAGAAGAAATACCAGAGTTAGGAGCAAGCCATGTAAGTCAAGGAGAAAGGGTCACTACTTATAACTCCAATCCCCCAACTTCTGGTCCTCATTGGGGATCCCCTGCCGAATGTAAGATTTATAATGAAGAAGTACCAGATGAATCAGTATTACACAGCTTAGAACACGGTGCTGTTTGGGTAACGTATAAAAACAAAGATGATGTCAACTTAGCTGATAGTTTGAGTAGCCTTGTCGAACAAAACCCGGGAAAAATAATTTTAAGTCCGCGTGCAGCAAACGATTCAGAAATTGCTTTGGCCTCTTGGGGTAGGCTATTAACATTGGAAGAATTTGATGAAAGCCAAATTTCAGAATTCGTCAAATCTAATAGAAATAATTCTCCTGAGCCCTTCGCTCAGTGTTAAAACTCTCTCATCTATCCTATGACTGTATTGGATAACCCACAGGATTTAAAAAAATTGGACAAATCTGATGTTGCTAGTTCTATTGCCAAACTTCCTGATCAGATAGAACAGGCTTGGGGTGAATCTACCAAAGTTACTTTTCCAGATGAGTACAAAAATATTGAAAATATTGTAGTTGCCGGAATGGGTGGTTCTGCTCTTGGCCCAGAGTTAATAAGAGATGTTTATAAAAGTGAATTAAAGGTTCCATTTGCAATATCTAGAGATTATAAACTCCCATCATTTGTAGGAAAAAATACTCTGGTGGTACTTTCTAGCTATTCAGGCGAGACAGAAGAAGTACTTTCAGTTGCAGATGAAGCTGTTTCTACCGGAAGTAAAATTGTTGGGATTACTAAAGGCGGAAAGCTTGGTATCCTTCTAAAGGAAAAAGGTTTACCAGCTTATATTTTTGATCCAAAGCATAATCCATCCGGACAGCCTAGAATTGGTCTAGGGTACTCAATAGGTGGGCTTTTAGGTCTATTCAAATCCCTTAGTCTTATAAAAATAGAGGAAAAAGAGGTTTTGGATATTTTATCTTCCCTTAAAGATTTAAATTCATCTTTCTCACCACGTACATTGATATCAGAAAACTTCACCAAAGAAATTGCTGAAAAACTTTCTGGATCCACTGTGGCAGTAGTGGGTGCCGAATTTCTTTCTGCCAATGCCCATATATTTGCAAATCAATTGAATGAGACTTCAAAAACCTTTTCTTCTTACTATTTAATTTCTGAGCTCAACCATCATTTGTTGGAAGGCTTGGCTAGACCAGAAAATTTGGGAAAAAGCCTTAAGTTTTTGATTTTGGAATCAGATCAGTATTCAGAAAAAATTAAAAAGAGAATCGAGATAACTAAAGACGTTATTGAAAAACAAAAAGTAGAAACGATTTCAATAAAATTTGAAGAAGGATCACATTTAAATCAAACACTAGATGGGATTTTGATAAGCTCATATATTACTTTTTACCTTGGAATCTTGAATGGTTTTGATCCATCAGAAGTTCCTTGGGTGGATTATTTCAAGGAGCAATTAACAAAAGATTAATGGATAAAAATTACGACGTAATAATTGCTGGTTCTGGTCCAGCCGGTTTAACCGCTGCCATATACGCTTCCCGATCAAATCTGAAGGCTTTGGTTGTAACTGGTGTGGATGTAGGTGGACAACTTATTTGGACCACGGATGTGGATGATTATCCGGGATTTCCAGACGGTATTCAAGGACCAGAACTGATGGAGAAAATGAAAAAACAAGCAGAGAGACTTGGAGCCAAATTTGTTTCTGGGGATATAAAAAAAATTGATCTTAGCGATAAACCATTCAAGGTTGATACCCAAGAAGGCGAGTTTCTGGGGAATGCATTGATCATTGCTACCGGAGCAAGTGCCAAATGGCTTGGATTAGAATCTGAACAACGCCTTAGGGGAAAGGGAGTTTCTGCTTGCGCAGTGTGTGATGGTGCTTTCTTTAAAGATAAAAAGCTGGTGGTGGTTGGTGGAGGTGACACTGCGCTTCGTGAAGCCCTTTTCCTAACAAGATTTTCTCCAAAAGTATATGTAGTTCACCGTAGAGATAGTTTACGAGCCTTCAAATCTTTGCAAGATAGAGCATTTGCAAATAAGTCAATAGAATTTGTTTGGAATTCTGAGTTAAAAGAAGTTTTGGGGGAGGATAAAGTAACTGGAGCAAAAATATTTAATAATAAGACTCAAAAGGTAAGTACTTTGGATGTGGGTGGTGTATTTATCGCCATCGGTCATAAGCCCAATACAGAATTTTTAAATAAACAAATTGAATTGGATGAAAAAGGTTACGTAGTGTTGAAGGATAATTCTAAAACTTCTGTCGAAGGGGTTTTCGCGGCTGGAGATATTCATGATTGGCATTATCAACAGGCAGTTACCGCCGCCGGCGCTGGGTGTATGGCCGCCATGGATGCGGAAGAGTACTTTGAAGAGCAAAAATTAGTAGCTAAAAAAGTTTCCTCAAAAACCCCTTAAATATATAAATTAGGGTATTGACAAACACTAGATGTAGGTATTACGATAGTTAAGGTACTCAACATCTTGTGCTTGCCAGCTTTTCACTTGTGAAAAGAAAGATAGGCAAAAAAAGCCTTCGTAACACCTTTTTTACCACAGCAATCCGAGATGAGAGGCTTTTGATTTTTAATCTCTTAAACAAAACAGCAGGTGTGTGAACTTATTGGTGTATCTTTGCGCCTTGAAAACTAATTAGCACTCGCTTTGCGTGTAGTAAATTAAAAATTTAGCACCCGCCTTGCTTGTTGTAAATAAGATTTATGAAATGTCCATATTGTTCACATTTTGATACGGCCGTATTAGACTCGCGAGATAACGAGGAGCTTTCAACTATTCGTCGAAGGCGTGAGTGTCTTAAGTGCGAAAAAAGATTCACCACTTATGAGCGAATAGAGATGATAGATCTTGTGATAATTAAGAAAGATGGCAGTAGAGAAAATTTTGACCGAGATAAATTACTTAGTGGTTTTAGAAAAGCGACGGAAAAAAGACCAGTAAGAACGGAGGATATTGAAAATGCAGTGGATTCGATAGAAAGGGAACTAAGAAGAAAGGATACCATTGAGATTCCTAGTAAGACAGTTGGAGAGATTGTGATGAGAAAGCTGAAAGCATTAGATAAAGTGGCTTACATACGATTTGCAAGTGTTTACCGAAGCTTCGAAGACGTAGAGTCATTTGAAGAAGAAATTAAGAATTTAACAAAGGCAGGCAAGAAATGAAGGAGGACTACAATATGAAAGACGTAACTACTATTGAGAAAAGATACGGAGTGTCTAACAGCATGAGTGGGTATACTGAATACCTTAGCGCTACTAAAATAGACCAGGCCGAATTTGGATCCAGAATAGAGGAGCAGATTAACCAATACCCATCAAGTGGAGGCATAAGTATTCAACACATTGTTCATTTTGCCCAGGATTTATATTGGGAGTCAGTGAGTGAAGGTCACAAACGAACGCTTGTAGTGTCAACAATTGATTGTAGTCGCCAATTGATGTTTGAAATTCCATTCGTTTTTGATCCCAATGTCAATATTGATAATTGTCATCGACACTTTAGATTTGGCTACAATAGGCTAATTGTGATAGAAAAAAATTAAAAAATCTAATAAAAAAGGAGGTTCTGCCCTATGCGCCTACAGCATAAGAAAACCGAAATGACAGCAAGTTCAAAAAAGGAAGGATTTCGTTTCAATCCGAAACTTCAAGCTAAGCTTGAGGGCTCAATCGAAGATGTTAGTCAAACTAAGCTTGAAGGAATGAGGGAAACGGTTTTTAAAGACCGCTATTCTCTAAAGGATGGTGATGGTAATTCGGTAGAGGAGTATCCAGAGCAGATGTGGAAGAGAGTAGCAGCTGGTATCGCTCAAGTAGAGAAAACTAGTGTAAAGCAAAAAGAATGGACAAGTAAATTTTATGATGTTCTGTCTGATTTTAAATTCGTTCCTGGTGGTCGAATTCTTTCTGGCGCAGGCACCCCGTATGAAGTAACTTTCTATAATTGTTTTGTAATCCCCTCACCACATGATTCACGAGATGGCATAATCGATAATTTAAAGATAATGATAGATATAATGAGCCGTTCTGGCGGAGTAGGAATAAACCTTTCTTCGCTTCGGCCGAGGGGTTCTAGAGTAAAAAAAGTAAACGGGTGGTCTTCGGGCCCTGTTAACTGGGCAGAACTTTATTCCACCGCTACTCATGATGTTATTCAGCAAGGAGGAACCCGTCGCGGTGCCCTGATGCTTATGCTTTATGACTGGCACCCAGATGTTATCGAGTTTATCGAAGTAAAAAAAGACCTTACCAGGATCAACGGGGCCAACCTTTCCATTTGTTTATCGGATTCTTTCATGGAGGCGGTTAAGAAAGACCAAGATTGGAATTTTGTCTTTCCCGATATTACCGATCCTGATTACGATAAATTGTGGGATGGTGATATAGAAAAATGGAAAGAAGCCGGCAAAAAGATAAAGATATTTAAAACTGTTAAAGCAAAAGAAGTTTGGGATAAGATCTGCCATGCGGCGTGGGCTTCGGCCGAACCAGGTCTTCATTTTATGGAAAGAAGTAATAAGAGAAGTAATACTTGGTATTTCGAAAAATTGATATCAACTAATCCTTGTGGTGAGCAGCCGCTTGGTCCATGGGCAGTTTGTAATCTAGCCTCGGTAAGTCTACCGGCTTTTGTGGAGAACGGTGAAATGAACTATCAAAAGCTAGCCGATACTGTAAGAGTGGCGATACGATTCATGGATAATGTGGTGGGTGCCACAGGGTATTATTACGAAGAAAATAGAAAACAGCAATCCGGAATCCGACGAGTAGGACTTTCGGGAATGGGATTGGGTGATGCGCTTATCAAGATGAAGTTGCGATATGGTTCAGAGGAAGCAGACCCTATTGTTGAGAAAATCTACAGAACTATAAGAGATGCTTCTTACGAATCTTCGGCAGAAATAGCCGTGGAAAAAGGCGCCTTTCCAAAATTTGATAAGGAAAAATATTTACAGGGGCATTTTATCAAGCAATTACCAAAAGATATTCGAGAAAAAATTAGGAAAAATGGTATTCGTAATGCCGTAATACTTACTCAAGCTCCCACCGGCACGACGTCACTTCTTTCTGGAGTTTCCTCTGGCATTGAACCTGTTTATGACTTTGCCATGACTAGACGGGACAGAACAGGAGAGCACGTGATTTACCACCCAATTTACAAAGAGTGGATGGATGCGAATCCAGGTGAAGAACCGCCAGAATATTTTGTGTCCGCAAACGATCTTACCCCAGAAGAACACGTAAAGATCCAAGCGATTATTCAAGAATATACCGATTCATCGATATCAAAAACGGTGAATGCTCCAAACGCCCACTCAGTCGAGGATGTAAAAAATCTATATATGCGGGCATACGAACTAGGCTGTAAGGGAGTCACCTACATGAGAGACGGCTCTCGAGAGGGTGTGCTTTCTCACGGAACAGAAAGTAAGAAAGAAGAGGCGGTGGTTGATAATGGTCACGCCAGAGATAAATCACCTGCTCATTTGAGAAAAAGACCTCATTATCTAAAAGGGCTAACACGAAGAATTTCAACTCCAGTAGGTCATGCGTTTGTCACTATCAATGAGGACGAGGACGGTAATCCTTTTGAAGTATTTGTAAATGTAGGTAAGGCCGGGAGTGATATTATGGCGGATGCTGAAGCAATTGGCCGATTAATATCCCTGGCTTTACGGATTCCATCTGACTATTCTCCTCAAGAAGTAACTCAACAAATAGTAAATCAGCTCTCGGGAATTGGCGGAAGCCGTCAACAAGGATTTGGGCCAAATAGAGTCCACTCTTTAGGAGATGCGATTTCAAAAGTATTGGCAGAATATACTGGTAAAGAGAGCACTTATCCTGAAATTGCTGACGCTGGAAACGATGATGGTAGAGCTAAACCAAACGGAAATGGAAAGACAATGGAAGTGGATAAGAAGTTAGAAATGAGTGATGTACCAAAAGTAGTAGAATCACCCGCTCAAGATGTTTCAGAACAGCCTGCCTCGATTGATGTGAGTCAAGTCGGGTCTGCCCTACCTCTTGGAACTTCCAGACGCGATATGTGTCCAAAATGCGGCGCCGCTAGCCTGGTCTACGAAGAAGGGTGTGCTAAGTGCTACAGCTGCGGGCACTCTGAGTGCTAGTCGGTTTACAGAGATTGTTGAAAAGTGAAAGGTTGGATTAAGCGGCACTTTTTACGTCGATCTTGGCTCGACTAAAGAAATGTTTAGCCCACGAAGTGGTCGCAGAACGCAAAGCGTTCTATTCTTGCGGACACAGTGAGTGTTGATGTATCTTGCTAACATAATCAAAGAGAACGAGGTACTAGAAAGCCAGTTGTGATTATTAAGAATAATTCAAATAACAATGGTATTAACAAGAAAGTTGATATAAGAGAAAGTACCTTTCGATCTTTACACAAGAATACTGAAGTGGTTGAAGAGATTGCTAACGGTAAATACCAAATAAATATTATTTCTAAAAACTGAGATTCAAGGACCGATTGCAGAGAAAAAGATATTATTATAGTTAGTAGGGGAAAAATCACTGCGGCTATAATTGAAGCCACATACCAAGGGAAACGGAGTTTGGACATAGTTTAATTGTACTTGAAATAGATCTTGACAACAAGATTTGGAAAATTGTAAAGTGATAATACCTTAACAATTAAGTCAAAGGATATCGGGTGAAGCCGGGTGTGATTCCCGGGGAGTGCCGCTACTGTAAACCCAGAACCCCGCCTTTGAGTTACTTCGAGCAAAGGAGGTGAAACTATTTAGTTAAACCAACCATTTTTGCGGTTGGTTTTTTTATGTCTATGAAAAACATTACAAAGAATTGGATAGCGATAGCAGCAATTTTAATCCTTGTATTATTCGGCGGTTACTATGTGGTTAATAACTCATCTCAACAGGGTGAAACTTCAACCGAAACTACTGCTACTGAACAGCAAGTTCAGCCACAAGTAGAAATTACAATTGATTATGCTGGAGAAGTAGAAAAGGACACCGAAGCAAAATCCATAAACTTTGAAGAAAGTGATACAGCTTGGAATGTACTTCAGAGTGAGGTAGGATTCGATAATATTGAGTATCAAGATTATGGTGGAGATTTAGGTATCTTTGTCCAAGGTATTAACGGAGTAAAACCATCTGGAAATAAATTTTGGCTTTTCAAGGTGAATAGTAAGGGTGCAGAGGTAGGTATAAGTTCTTACAAGGTTCAAGATGGCGACAGACTAGAATTTGTGATCTCGGAACCGAGTGAGGGTCAGTAAGCCAAATGAAATTAGTTGAAAAATTTATCGGACCAACACTAATTATAGTTGCGGCGGTGGGGCTACGGCTAGTACCCCACCTGCCCAACTTTGCTCCAATTGGAGCGCTAGCTCTTTTTGGTGGAGCGTATATTAAAAATAAATACGCTTTGCTAATTATATTTGGAACTTTGCTAGTTTCTGATTATCTTTTGTTGTATATAAATCCGTTTTCCTCCAACCCAATTAATTTTTCCCAGTTTCACGCCCCCTGGGAATTGGTTCACTCCACGATATTCTTTGTATATCTTAGTTTCTTAATTAATTTTCTGATCGGCCGATGGATTGCTACAAATAAATCTTTAAATAGAATTGTTTCTGGAGCTCTATTGTCCTCAGTACAATTTTTTGTAATTACAAATTTTGGGGTATGGTTAACTGGAATGTATGGAATTGGTCTTTCAGGGCTTATTCAAACATATATTATGGCTATACCATTTTTCCGTGGAACTCTCTTTGGTGACTTTTTCTATATTGGACTTTTCTTCGGAGGCTATGAACTCCTTTTGAGATGGGTCAAAAAACCTAAATTAGCTGTTGCTACA
Organism: Patescibacteria group bacterium; assembly: GCA_022574495.1. Lineage (GTDB taxonomy): Bacteria > Patescibacteriota > Microgenomatia > Woykebacterales > RBG-16-39-9b > JACZRW01. Next base: position 14,716 of record JACZRW010000018.1, read on the forward strand.
GGATAAAACCCACTTCTAACTTCATCTAGATCTAAAATTCAGGTTAGGAGTGTAAGAGACGCAGCAGCCGAAGGATGCTTAGTATTAACGCAGCAGCCGAAGGGTGCTTAGTATTAACGCAGCAGCCGAAGGGTGCTATAATTTAATAGGCTTTTATGGCTAAGTTAAACAAGTACATATTTCGTGAATATGATATCCGCGGAAGGGAGAGTAAAGACGAGTTAAATAACGATACTATTGGTTTGATAGCAAGATCTTACGGCACATTCCTTCGAAAGCGTGGGATTAAGGACGCGATTGTTGGTCACGATAACAGAAAAACATCAGATGATTTTTATAGGATTTCTGTAGAAGCGTTAAGAGACACAGGTATTGATGTTATTGGCATCGGTACTTGCCTGACTCCAATGATGTATTGGTCTCAATACCACTTTAAAGTTAAAGGGGGCCTTATTATTACGGCTAGTCATAATCCTTCTGGTTGGAATGGGCTTAAACTTGCGTTAGGGTATTCTTATACCCTTCTTGGTGAGGAATTGGAAGAAATTAAAAAAAACGCCGAGTCTGAGAAATTCGAAACAGGAAACGGAAATTTTGAGAGAAAAGATATATCTGATAAATACATAAACGACTTGCTTAGTCGAACTAAACTTGATAAGAAGTTGAAAATTGTAATAAATACTGCTAATGCTACCAGCAGTTTTGTATCTCCAAAAATATTTAAAAAATTTGGTTGTGAAGTAGTTGAACATAATACTAATCCTGACCCATCTTACCCAAATTATGTTCCAAATCCAGCAAACGTAGAGATGATGGAAGACACTGGAAAACAGGTTTTGAAAAATAAAGCCGATGTTGGTATTGCTATTGACGCCGATGGAGATCGACTGGGAGTAACAGACGAAAAAGGGGAAACTATATGGCCTGATAGATGGCTTATTTTACTTTCTCGACTGGTGTTACAAAAAAATCCTGGAGCAACAATTATCTTTGACGTAAAAGTTTCCGAGGCACTACCAGAGGATATAAAAGCACGTGGAGGTATCCCAATAATGTGGAAGACTGGTCACTCTTATATAAAAGAAAAGATGCATAAAGAAAAAGCGATACTTGCTGGGGAACAATCAGGACATGTATTTTTTCTTAACGATTTTTATGGGTTTGATGATGCGAATTTCGCTGGGCTAAAATTATTGGAATACATTTCTCAACAAAAGGAGCCTCTATCCGAGATTATTTCTAAAACACCTTATTATGTATCCACTCCTGCCTATCACGCACGTACTGAAGATAAAGTTAAATATGAGATTGTAGATAAGTTGACAGAGGAATTTAAATCGGAAGGATATAATGTCGTAGATATAAATGGAGCAAGGGTTTATTTAAAAGGTGGTTGGGGATTGGTACGGGCATCCTCTAATCTCCCCGCACTGGTTTTGCGTTTTGAGGCAAAGAATGATAAGGATTTGAAGGAGATTGAAGATATTTTTAGAAAAAAACTAGAAAAATATCCCGACGTTGCAAAGAAATGGGAGTCTGCATAACTGAGTAAAGAATTAGAAGTAGCAATAAAAGCAGCTAAGGAAGCGGGGAAAATACTAGATCATCACTTTGAAACTACTTTGGAACACGAGCACAAGGAAGATAGATCTATAGTAACAAAGGCAGATA
>JACZRW010000019.1 GCA_022574495.1 Patescibacteria group bacterium
ACTTTACTCTGAAATTCACGGTCTTTTTCTATAGTATTGGCGAGATTTTCCAAAACCGAATCTAGAGTACCAGAGCTTTCACCGGCACGCACCACATTTACGTAAGCTACTGAAAAAATACCAGGGTGTTTTAACAGAGCATCTGCAAAAGTACCACCACCTTGAATATCATCGGCCAACCTGCCAATAACGTCTTTAAACTTCTCCTTTTCAACTTGTTTCTGCAAAATACTCAGCGAATCTGTAAGAGGGAGACCAGAAGTGATCATAGTGGCTAACTGCCTGGTGAAATTGGCAGTATCGCCAAGATTTATACCACCAAAGAATTGAAAAGATTTATTCTCTTTATAACCTTCAATATTTATAACAACAAAACCTTTGGTGTGTAAAATGGCAGAGGCACTACGAATATTGGGTGCTTCAACAATACCTTTCTTGGTAGCTCCTTTTTTATCCCTAACTGTATATTTAAATTGCTGCATACCTTTAGTTATTAGTTCTTAGAGGATGAAGGTTAGAGTCAAATTAAAGATGTACTAGCTAACCTCTGAAAACTAACCTCTAATCTCTATTTCTCATCCTTTTTTACTTCTCTCATCAACTCTTCTGTTTTCAAACTGTAAGACAGGGCTGTTTCTAGAGTAATTTTTCCACTCTTTATCAAAGCCGCTAGGGAATTTTCCAGGGTAACCATTCCAACTTGAGATGAGGTCTGAATAACATTATCCATCAAATGAGTTTTTCCTTCTCTAATAACATTCTTAACGGCTGATGTACCTAGAAGTATCTCTAATACCGGGAATCGGCCACCTTGACTGCCTGGTATCAATCTCATCGATATTATTGCTTCAATTACGTTTGATAATTGAAGTTTAATTTGATCTTGCTGATTCTCGGGGAATACTCCAACAATACGATCAATTGTTTGAGAAGCTGAATTAGTATGAAGAGTGGCAAACACCAAGTGGCCAGTTTCGGCTATCGTCAGGGCCGCCTCTATAGTCTCATAATCCCTCATTTCTCCAACTAACACCACATCCGGATCCTCTCTTAAAACACTTCTTAGAGCAATTTCCCAAGAATGAGTGTCAAGATGCATTTCTCTTTGGGCAATTAAAGCTTTCTTAGAGGGGTAAACGTATTCAATCGGATCTTCAACGGTAACAATATGCATTGATCTAGTTTCGTTTATTTCATTCAAAATTGACGCTATCGTGGTGGACTTTCCATGCCCAGTGGGGCCAGTGATGAGAATAAAACCTTGCCTTAGTTTTGAAAAATTAGCCAGTAATTTTGGCAGGTGAAGCTCTTCTAAGGTAGGAATCCGGGAGGGTATGAGCCGCAGCGCCGCGGAGAGATAACCCTTTTGGTAAAATGCATTAACTCTAAATCTAGCCATATTACTTAAAGCAAAGGAAAAATCAATCTCTTTATTGGTCATCAAAAGTTCTTTTTGCTCAGGAGAACATAACGATAAAACCAGCTTTTCAATAACTTCTGGGGAGGGAGAGCCACCCTTAGTCATGGGCACTAATTTGCCGTCAATTCTCAAGGTGGGGTATACCCCTACCATCAAGTGTATATCAGAGGCGCCCCTTCTCAATGCTTCTTCTAAAATTTCTTGGATTCCCATATAATGCGCTCCTTTCAGTCGCTTAAATTAAAAATTTCAAAATCCAAATTTAACATTTAGCATTCTATTGTATTGCCACTCTCAGTACTTCTTCAAGAGTAGTAGTACCCTCTAAAGCCTTCATATATCCATCTTGCAAAATAGTTATCATTCCTTCTTCAATAGACATTTTTTCAATCTGGTTAGAGGGCGCTCTTTCTAATATTAGCTTTCCAATTTTCTCTGAAACTAGCAAAACTTCAAATATTCCTATTCTACCCTTATACCCAGAATCGCCACACTTGTCGCACCCTTGTCCTTTAAACAGCTTAATCTTTCCTTCTCCCTCCATCTCTTTAATATCTTTCTGCTCTTGCTCAGACATCTTCTTGACTACATCTTTATGATTAATTAAATTTCCTAGAACATTTTTAATATCTTGTATTGCCTCTTCTGGAGGATCGTATTCTTTCTTGCATTCAACACAAATCTTTCGTACCACTCGTTGGGCCACCACCGCGCTCATAGAAGAGGCTAGAAGGAATGTTTCCATGCCCATATCAAGCAAACGTGGTAGGGCGCCAGCCGCGCTATTGGTGTGTAAGGTAGAGAAAACTAAGTGCCCGGTTAGAGATGCCTGGACGGCTAAACCGGCAGTTTCAGAGTCTCTGATCTCACCAACCATGATTATGTTTGGGTCTTGCCTCAAAAAACTTCTAAGACCAGAGGCAAAGGTAAGACCGGCTTGGGTGTTTATCTGGACTTGGTTTACACCGGGAATCTGATACTCGACCGGATCCTCAAGGGTAACAATATTAACCCTAGGGGAATTAATTTTTGATAGTGCTCCGAAAAGAGTGGTGGTTTTCCCAGATCCTGTAGGACCAGTAATTAAAATAATTCCGTTTGGTTTAGTAATATTACTCTCAAATGATTTAAGCGCCGATCCCCGCATACCAAGTTCTTGCAGCGTAGGCGCGTGCCCAGACTTAGGCAGTAGTCTCATGACAATTTTTTCTCCATAAACAGTGGGCAGGGTGGATATACGTAAATCCACCACTTTATCACCAAGTTTAAAGGTAAAGCGCCCATCTTGTGGGATTCTTTTCTCATCTATCTTCAAATTTGCCAGTATTTTTATTCTTGAAACCAAAGCACTATGAACCTTGGTAGGTAAAAATAATCTCTCTTGAAGTACGCCATCAATTCTATAACGAATGCGAGTCTTATCTTCTAGAGGCTCGATATGGATGTCTGAAGCTCTTCCTTTCATGGCATACTCAATCAAAGTAGATCCAATTTTTGCAACTGGAGCTTCCTTGATTACCTCTTCGACCTTTTCTAGATCCTTTATTTCTTCCTTAGCCTCAACTGTACCAGGCCGTCTCTTCCTGTAAGGCTTGAGAAACTTCCGTGGTCAAACTTTGACCATACTTATCTTGAATTGATTGATTGATAATCTGAGGCGTGGAAATATATGGTTTTATTTTCTTCTTACTCTTTCTTTCAATGAATTCCACCACCTGAAGATCAAGCGGATCGCTCATAGCCACGGAAAGAGTACCGGTACTTTTATCGTAATTGAAGGGAATAAGTACGTAACGTCTGGCTACAGGTTCTGGAATCAACTGCAAAACCTCGGCATTTATAGGTTTCTTAGTGGGGTTAATATACGGAATCCCTAAAAGTTCCCCTCTAGCCGCGGTTAGATCTTCAAGAGATACAAAATTATGGTCAAGTATTAGCTCTTCAACAGGCTTACCTGTATTTATAGCTTCTAACTTTACCAAAGAAACCTTTTCTTGAGGCAGTTTTCCTTGTTCAAATAAGACGTCTTCAACGCCTTTTTCGGTTGTTGTTGCCATTTGAGCAGGCCCGCTTGCTTCGTTAGTTGAGGCAACACGAGCAGGTCTTTCTTCTTCTATTTTAAATGCATATCTAATATAATGTCAATCAAAATGAATATTAGTACCCTAATTTGTGGTGGTAGCAAAGAGTCTAGGTTAAGTAAGGCCCTTGAGTCTGCCAAAGATCAATCTGAAAAGGAGGATATTTTCATATTTGATACGGAAAACGAAAAGGGGGTAGGGCCAATGAGGCTGTTAATTTCAAAATTAGGAAGAAAACCGTTCCGTAGTAAAGTGGCTACGGCCATAATCCAGGAGGCTCAATACCTTACCACGGAAGCCCAAAACTCACTTCTAAAAACATTGGAGGAACCGGCCAAAACAAGTCGATTAATTTTAACCGCTGCGTCTGAATTTTCTCTTCTTCCCACTATTTCCTCCCGTTGTCAAAAAGTTTATTTGGATGATAAAGTAGTTAGGAAAGTAAATATTATCTCGGCTATTATGAAAGTGAAAGTCTCGGATAGATTAGAAATGTCTGAAAAAATAAGTTTATTTGATTTAACCCAAGAATTACATTGGATTTTAAACTCTTCTATTATAGGAAAAAATATCGACAGGGCCGCTCTAATTAGTTTAGTTAGATATATACGATTTGTGGAAAGAATTAATTCTTATAGCCAACTTGCAAACCCAAGACTGGCAAGATATTTAGCTATTATTAGCCTCCCTAAAACCTTAGGATCCCTTGCCTAAAACAGGAATATTTGATAAAATCCCTTGGGTAAGAGGTTGGAGCTTATCGATTAGAGATTAATTCTGAAACAAACCTCTGGCCTCTAATAAACCAACTTATGTCAAAATACGACGCCAGTGATATACAAGTACTCGAAGGTCTAGAACCGGTTAGGCGTAGACCGGGAATGTATATAGGATCCACGGATCAGAAAGGTCTTCATCACTTAGTTACCGAACTTGTCGATAACTCTGTAGATGAATCTCTGGCCGGGTATGCAAAAAATGTTTGGGTGGTAATAAACAAAGATGATACTGTCAGCGTTATTGATGACGGCCGCGGTATCCCCGTGGACGAACACCCTAAAGTAAAAAAGAGTGCTCTGGAAGTGGCCATGACTTATCTCCACGCCGGTGGTAAATTTGGTGAAGGAAGAGGATATAAAGTATCGGGTGGTCTTCACGGCGTGGGAGCATCTGCCGTAAACGCCTTATCGGAATGGCTTTTTGTAGAAGTAAAACGCGAGGGTAGAATCCATTTTCAGGAGTATTCTAGAGGTAAACCAAAAGCTAACGTAGCAGTTATTAAGGAAACCCAGTCAAAAGATTTAGCTGCCGATATTTGGGGCCGAGTTAAATCCGGAACGCTAACCACATTTTTAGCTGATAAAAAAATATTCTCAATCACCTCTTTAGATTTCAAGACATTTGAAAAGCAAGTTCGCGAACGAGCCTATCTTGTCCACGGGTTATTTTTTCATCTGTATGATCTACGCACTGACACTGAAAAAAACTTTTATTTCGAAGGCGGAATCGCCTCCCTAGTAGCTCATCTAAATAAAAATAAAAATCCGATCCATAGCCCGATTTATATTCAAAAAGTATCTGAAAATTTAAGTGTGGAGGTGGCTATTCAATACAACGATTCGTTATCTGAAACAGTTGAGAGCTTTGCCAATGTAATAAACACTCTTGAAGGTGGTTCGCACCTAACTGGTTTCCGAATGGCTCTTACTAGGGGAATAAATGATTACGCGAGAAAGTCTGGTGCTATCAAATCTGGTGAGGATAATCTAATCGGGGATGATATGAGAGAAGGGCTCACTGCAATCGTAGCTATAAAGATGGATTCGGCGAAGCTAGAATTTGAAGGACAAACCAAAACAAAACTTGGAAATGCTGAAATTCAACCCATTGTAAACGCCGTAGTTAAAGAAGGACTGGACATATTTTTTGAGGAAAATCCCTCTGAAGCACGCCGTATCATGGAAAAGGTTGTTCTCTCAGCTCAAGCTAGACTGGCAGCAAAGGCAGCCAAAGACTCGGTCATCCGAAAAGGCGCTCTAGAAGGTATGACTCTACCGGGTAAACTAGCGGATTGTCAAAATAGAGATCCAGCCCTCTCAGAGCTCTACATTGTTGAGGGCGACTCCGCTGGAGGAAGTGCAAAACAGGGGAGAGACAGGAAATTTCAAGCTATTTTACCTCTTGGTGGGAAAATTTTGAATACAGAAAGAGCCAGGCTCGATAAAGTTATCCAGTTTGAAGAAATAAAAGATCTCATCATCGCCATTGGGGCCGGGATATCCGATACGTTTAACATAGAGAAAGTCCGCTACCACCGAATAATTATCATGACTGATGCTGATGTAGACGGGGAGCATATAAGGACCTTGCTTTTAACTTTCTTTTTCCGCTACATGCCGCAAATTATCGAAAAGGGCTACTTATATATCGCTCAGCCTCCATTATTTAAACTGACCGCTGGAAAAGAAGAACAATATGCCTATTCAGATGAAGAAAAAGACGCCCTAGTGAAGAAAGCTGCCAGTAAAAATATGAGCATTCAGCGCTATAAAGGTCTGGGTGAAATGAATCCAATCCAGCTCTGGGAAACTACCATGAATCCAGAAAATAGAATACTAAAGAAGGTTAATATAGATGATGCCACCGCTGCAGATGAAGTATTTAATATGCTTATGGGCGGCGATGTCCCACCTCGAAAAAAATTCATCCAAACGCACGCCAAATACGCCACTTTAGACGTCTAACTGTTATAGGTCTTGTTTTCCCACTTAAATCGTAATATAATATGCAAGCCTACGACACAGACGCTGCCTTTTGGAGTGTCGTGATGTTAGTTAGGTAAAGGGAAGGGGGTCTATAAATACATACATCGGCTAGACTTTAGCCCGTCGTCCGACGGAGGGAAAGAGTATAAGTGTGCAAATGCACAAATGCAGCCCACCACCGGTGCTACCCCAGGTATCGGTACAGACTTGGCGCGAAGTTTCTCGCGAATGGAACAGCGAAGAAAATGCTGCTGATTTTGTAGGTGACCTGGTGCAACGGCTAGAGGTTGAAAACCCAGAGATCGCACAGTTCCTTGGGCGCATTTTTGAACGCTTCAGGAACAAAACACAGCCACTAAAAGCGATGCTGGTATACGCTTGCAGTGTGTACCGCATGCTTGAAGTGGAAACTAAGGGGCATCTACCAATCGTCTCAGTAGACATTGGCGCACCACTCCAAGAAGAGTTCCTGCGGGACCCAAAAGGGTTTTACGTAAGGGCTGCCCTCGACATCGAGCAGAAGAATCCAAACGTGATGGAGTCGGTTCTACTGTTTACAATCTGGTATCAAATGGACGGAGACGATGAAGCCGCCGCTTGGATACCATTCGTCGGAGTCGTGCTCTACAAGATGCTTGAGAGTCAAATTGAATCTAACCGGCTCTCAAAATCGCTCGGCATCTAACATCTGCCTGTTGCTTCTCTTGTAACAAGTAACTAGTTAAGGCTAGACCTGGGTCTTGGCTGGAAAAATCAGGTCACTAAAGAGGAAACAAACCAAGTTTGATGATTGATCAAGAATGGTTTGGTGAGATACAACAGGCGGCTTGAAATTATATTAAAGAGCCGCCTAATCCTAAGCAAGTCAATTCGTTGGTTTTCTTAGGAGGAAATGCCCCGATTTAATCGGGGTTTTTTCTTTTGGTTCAATCCCTTGTTAAACTTAACCTAAGCAGGTATAATATTTCTTCATGGCAGACAATCAAGATAAATCCCAAGAAGATACAACCAAAAACACTAAATTTGGCAAAATTACTCCAGTAGAAATAGTAGATGAGATGCAGCGCTCATACTTAGACTACGCCATGAGCGTTATTGTCTCCCGAGCCCTTCCAGATGTGCGTGACGGCCTCAAACCAGTTCATAGAAGAATATTGTACGCCATGCACGAGCTTGGTCTCACTCACTCTGCAAAATATAGAAAAAGCGCTACCGTGGTGGGGGAAGTCCTGGGAAAATACCATCCTCATGGTGACGGGCCAGTGTACGACGCTCTAGTAAGACTGGCTCAAGACTTTGCAATGCGTTACCCATTGGTTGACGGCCAAGGAAACTTTGGTTCGGTAGACGGTGACCCACCTGCAGCAATGCGGTATACGGAAGCGCGTATGGCACGGATTACTGACGAGCTTTTGAGTGATATAGAAAAAGATACTGTCAGATTTGTAGATAATTTTGACGCCACTAGAAAAGAGCCTCAACCGCTTCCGGGAAAGCTACCCAATTTGTTGCTAAATGGTTCATCAGGAATAGCCGTTGGAATGGCCACCAATATCCCACCCCACAATCTGATCGAAGTTTGTAATGCAATCTCTTATTTGATCGATAAACCAGAAGCAGACGTAGAACAGTTAATGAAATTTATCAAGGGTCCAGATTTCCCCACCGGAGCTGCTATTTTTGACATTAATGAAATAAGAAGTGCTTATGCCACCGGAAAAGGAAGGATAGTAATGCGGGCAAAAGCAGAAGTTGAGGAAGACAAAGAAGGGAAATTAAAAATCATCGTTAGTGAAATCCCATATCAAGTAAATAAAGCTCAACTAATTGCCAAGGTTGCCGACTTGGTGAAGAATAAAAAGCTTGACGGAATAAGCGATCTTAGAGATGAATCGGATAGACGCGGAATGAGAATTGTTTTTGAACTAAAACACAATGCAAAACCAAAAAGTCTTTTGAATCAACTCTTCAAACATACCGCCATGCAACTTGCTTTTAATGTAAATATTGTGGCTCTGGTAAACGGAACCCCACAAACTTTAACCCTTAAAAGAATTTTAACGGAGTACATTAAACATCGACAGGATGTAGTAACGAGAAGATCAAAATTTGAACTTGAAGCAGCCAGAAAACGTGCCCACATCTTGGAAGGACTAAAAATTGCCCTTGATCACCTAGACGCCGTCATTCAAACTATTCGCCAATCTAAAGACGCTGATGACGCTAAGAATAATCTAATGAAGAAATTTAAACTTTCGGAGATTCAAGCCACCGCTATACTAGATATGCAACTTAGAAGATTGGCTGCCCTTGAGAGAAAAAATGTTGAAGAGGAGTACAAAAAGGTCTTAAAAATAATTGCCCATCTTGAGAATCTTTTGGCCTCTCCAAAGAAAATCTTAAGTGTTATTGATAAGGAACTCCAAGAAATTAAGGAAAAATACGGTGATGAACGCCGAACCCGTGTTTATAAGCAAGGGATCGGTGAGTTTTCTGAGGAGGATCTTATTCCTTCTGAGCAAAATATTGTCACCGTTACCAAAGAGGGTTACATAAAAAGAAGTCCAATATCCACCTTCCGCACTCAAGCAAGAGGCGGACGCGGTGTTTCTGGTCTCACGATGAAAGAGGAAGACGCAGTAGCAAATATTTTCTCAGCCAATACCCATGATTCCATAATGTTTTTCAGTAATAAAGGAAAGGTGTACAAACTTAAAATTTACGATCTTCCAGAAGGTTCACGCGCCGCCAAAGGACAGGCGGTAATAAATCTAATTGAGATAGAGCAGGGTGAAAGTATTACTTCAATAATAAACATTTCAAAAACTATCAAGGAGGGTTACCTCTTCATGGCCACCAAGAAGGGGATCGTTAAGAAGACTGCCCTTTCCGATTTTGCAAATATTAGGAGGAGTGGAATTATATCTATCAATCTACAAAAGGGTGACGAACTTTCCTGGGTTACCTTAACTAGTGGGAAAGACAATATCATAATGGTAACCAAAAATGGAATGTCTATCTACTTCTCGGAAGACAAAGTACGAAAGATGGGCAGACCTACTGCCGGTGTAGTAGGAATAAAAATGAAAGGTGATGATGAACTCGTAAGCATGTCCAAAGCTTCAAAGGAAAATAAGTTGCTGGTGGTCACCGAGAAAGGACTAGGAAAGAAAAGTAAGATTTCTGACTGGCCGAAGCAAAATAGAGCCGGCTTAGGAGTAAAAGCCGCCGAAATAACCGCTAGAACAGGCAAAATTGTGGCGGCGATTGTAATATCAAGTGATGATAAAGACTTTATTGTCACTTCAAAATTAGGCCAAGTAATAAAATCGCCTCTAAAACAAGTCTCACTTCTTACTCGCCAAACTCAAGGAGTTATATTAATACGCCTAGCAAACAAAAATGATGTTGTCGCCGCAGTTACTGCGATAACATCAGAGCCAATCCCAGAAAAGAAAAATGATAACAAAGGTGAGAAAACTAGGGGAGAAGCTTAAGGAACAAGGAATTTTGATGTTAGAGATAATACTTCTTTTTTAACCTCTTTGTAAATTTTTTGATTACTTATATTATTTATTACTTTCACAATAAGCCCGCCAATTTTTTTCATTTCTTTCTCCTTCATTCCCCGAGTAGTTACTGCCGGTGTTCCAAGTCTTATTCCTGAAGTTACAAACGGTTTACGAGTTTCACTAGGAACGGTGTTTTTATTGGTTATTATTCCACATTCCTCAAGGGCAAGAGAAATATCTTTCCCGGTGGGGCCATTTGTACCTAAGTCTATTAATATTAAATGATTATCAGTTCCACCACTAACCAATCGTAACCCACCACTAGATAATGTTTCTGCCAAAACCTTGGCATTTTTTACAATTTGGACCCCATATTTTTTAAACTGAGGGGTTGATGCTTCTTTCAAGGCCACCGCAATTGCTGCTGTAGTATGATCATGCGGCCCACCCTGAAGTCCAGGAAATATTGCTCTATCTATCTTTTTAGCAATATCTACATCATTAGTCATAATCATTGCACCGCGTGGACCTCTAAGGGTTTTATGGGTAGTCGTCATTATTACATCTGCTATTCCCACTGGGCTTGGGTGGACACCAGCGATAATTAAACCTGCTATATGAGAAATATCGGCGATTAAATAAGCACCAATTTCCTTCGAAATTTTTTGAAATTTTTCCCATTCAAAAATACGCGGGTATGCAGTTGCTCCAACCCAAATCATTTTTGGTTTGTGCTTTTTGGTAATTTTTCTCAAATTTTCATAATCTATTCTTTCTGTCTTAAGATCAACGGTGTACTGAACAGGTTTATAATATTTAGCGGAAAAGTTAACGTCCCACCCATGAGTCAGATGTCCACCATGAGGCAAATATAATCCGGTAATCGGGTCTCCAGGGTTTAATAGTGCAAAATATATTGCTAGATTTGCGGGGGAACCGGAATAGCCTTGGACATTGACAAATTTTACCCCGAAAAGTTTTTTGGCTCTTTCAATCGCTAGAGTTTCAATTTCATCCACCCACTTATTTCCAGCGTAGTATCTTTTGTACGGGTAACCCTCAGAATACTTATTGGTAAAAACAGAGGCAGTAGCCTCGCGGACAGCTTTTGATACGTAATTTTCCGAGGGGATGAGATTTATATCTTCTTGTTGACGCTTCTCTTCTTTTTTAATTAAATCCAAAACTTTTTTATCCGAAAATTTAAGCTCTTTCATGCTATACCAGGCTATCATAGGAAATCCAAAAAAACAACTTGATTTATGCATCGGTGGTTTGAGTAAAGTAAAGCTTGATTTTTAAGACTCATAGTATATGATAACCCTCAGAAAGGAGAGAGGTAATGACCCCACCAGCCCTCTTCATAGAAATAGCGCTTTTGCGCCTAGGAAAGGAGATCGCCGACGGCTTAGACCACCAAAGTCGGACGGGGAAGGTGACGCAAATAATCACCTTCTGGCACAACATGAGAGAGGTGGACAATGAAATAAAAGATTTCTTATTGGTCCACTGGCAGGAGCTACTTCTTGAGGTCTTGACTCATGAAAGAGAACTTGAGATAAGAAAGCGAGTGGGTAATACCGACACAGAAGATCTTAGATCCGAAACAAGAACGGCTCTAACCACTTTCTACAAAAGTATCGGTGACTGCCTGGAATCCTTGGCTAATACCTTGGTTTTGGCGGGGGGATAGAGCAAGGAAAGACAGGCGGTGTTGGCTGGTCCTGGAAAACAGCACCGCTTTTTCTCCTTTTTTACTTATACCACTGTTAGGAAGGAAGTTTAGGCTTGTTTTACGGCCCCAAATAATACCTGATCTTTAATCTTTTTCCACCAAGAGTGAGAAAGGTTTCCTAGATTCTTTATTTCCTTTTTATAGATTTCGGCAAAATAATTATTCCCTGTTTCCATCTCTTCATAACATTTAGAAACTAGGGATAATGTATCGGCCACTTTTACAACTTGCGCTTCAATGCTCTTTCTTTCTGATTCTTCATGCCAAAGGTTTACAAAATCTTCACTCATTTTTGGGGGCAAAGTCTCAAACATCATACCGATGGTTTCTTCATTCACTTCTTTAATTGCGGCACTTACCTTTTTATTGTAATGCTTGAAAGGGTTTAGAATATCGCCGCTGAAACCTTCTTCCTGATCATGAATCAGGGCCATTTGGATGGCTTTATTTGTATCTACTTTGAATTTTTTCTCGGTTATAAGCCAGCATAATATTTGAGAAATGTAAGCGACATAAAATGAATGCTCAGCCACAGATTCTTCAAAATGCTGAGGTCTATTATTAAACCTAGTAACGTGTACTAAGCTCCTATTTAATAAGTGTTCAAAAATCTTCGCCATAGATCACTAAATATACCTTCAGCAACTACTATTTGCAAATTTATTACGTCGTAAAATATTGAATTTCTTCCCAAAATATGATTTAATTTAGTTAATGTCCATTAGAAAGACTACTGCTAAAACGATGACCTTCTTAACCTCTCTTTATGTCGGTCTCTTAATAGCATTTTTAGCCTACTCTATTGCTGCAAATCTTTTGGGAGAGCTAACTATAACGAAGAGTTACATCGCCAATCTTACCGGTTTGGTGGTATGGACAAGCAGCGCTTTTTTTATCGGGCAATTCATTGAAGTAAAAGTTCACGAAAAATGAAACTGTCCAAACTCATCACTGACTTCTTAGAGTATCTAGAAATAGAAAGGAACGCTTCCCAACTCACAATTCGAAATTATGATCACTACTTGAAAAGGTTTATTGATTTTGCTGGCGATATAAATCCAAAGGATATAAATCAAGAGCTTGTTCGTAAATATCGGGTTTTTCTTGCACGATACGAAGATAAAAAGACTGGCCAAAATCTAAAGAGAATCACTCAAAATTATTTTATTATTGCTCTCCGTGCCTTCCTTAGATACTTATCAAAAGTAGATATTGAAACATACGCCGCTGAAAAGATAGAGCTAGGCGATCAAGACGCCAGACCAATAAAAGTTTTGGATGAAGAACAGCTTGAGAGACTTTTGGATTCTCCAGATATTTCAAAGATTGAAGGACTAAGGGATAAAGCCCTGATAGAAGCCCTTTTTTCTACCGGACTCCGTGTTTCTGAATTAGCACAGTTAGATAGAGATCAGATAAATCTAGACCGAGGTGAATTTGGAATAGTAGGGAAGGGTAGAAAAGAAAGAGTGGTGTTTCTTACCGATGCAGCCAAAGAATGGATTGGTAAATATTTAGCCAATAGGAAAGATACTTATAAACCACTATTTATTCGCTATTCCGGCAAGGAAGATCCCTCCAGAAGTGGAGAGAATATGAGGCTAACGTCTCGTTCTATCGAGAGAGCAATAGAGAAGTATGTAAAAAAAGCCAAAATTCCGATAAAAGCAACACCTCACACCCTTCGACACTCGTTTGCGACTGATTTATTACTTAATGGAGCCGATATTCGCAGTGTTCAAGAAATGCTTGGTCACGCCAATATCTCCACCACTCAGATATATACTCATATTACGAATAAACAGTTGAAAGAGGTTCACAAAGCGTTCCATTCTAGAAACAGATAATAAATCGCTTTGCGTCGCGTATAACGCGTCTAAAGGCTTTTCACTCCAGAAACAGGTAAAAAGCCTTGCGTCAACTATTTGAGTCGGAATTTATAATTTCATTATGGAGGCGGGAATTACCGCATCTTTCCCAAATCTTTCTTTCAAAATATCGACTCTTTTTTCAAGTTCCAATCTTTTATCGCGAGTAGCATCAAAAAGCGAAGGTTGGATAGTTTCTCCAAATTGGGAAATACCAATCCCAACCAACCGAAGTGGTGTATGGCCATCCCAAAGTTCTTTAAGTAATTCTTCGCCCATTTCGTAAATTTCTTTTGTTGAAGACGTGGAGTAGGGAAGTACCCGCTGACGGGAAACACTGCGAAAATCAGAATACCGAATAGTTATGTAAACACATCGGCCAGAATAAACTCCCTTCCGCATTCTTTCGCCAACTTTTTCAGTGAGTTTTTGTAACATTGCCAGAATAAATTTCAAATCATTACTATTCCTTGCAAAAGTTTCGCTGTGAGAAACAGATTTAACTTCTATTCTTGGAACAAACCAAATGTTATCTCGTCCATTTGCCGATTCCCATAAGTTTATCGAAAACTGACCCCAAGCTTTTATTTTTTCAAAAGGAACATCGGCAAGTTCTCCTAAAGTCTTCACCCCAAGCTTATGAAAATATTCCTCCATTTTTCTACCAATCCCAGGGAGATCTCTTATAGGTAGGGGAGCAAGAAATGATTTTTCAAAGCCTTTTGGAACATAAGTTACCCCATCCGGTTTTTTAAAATCGCTAGATACTTTTGCTACCACTTTTGTAGCGGCAATACCGATGGAGGCCGTAATGCCTACTTCTTTTTTTACCTCCTCTTTTATTTTATTTGCAATATTAATAAGGTTTGGGTAAATCAATTCCGTCCTAGAAAAATCCAAAAAAGCTTCATCAAGTGAGATTTGTTCAACTCTTGGGGCGTAACGAGCACAAATGGAAAAAACAGCATCAGACGCCTTTATATATTCTTCGTAATGACCACCAACCACAATGCAGTTTGGACAAAGTTTTAGAGCTTGAAATAAAGGCATTCCAGAGCGACAACCAAATTTTCTCGCTTCATAGGAAGCAGTAGCGATAACACCACGAGGAACACTTTTTCCGTGTGGATCCACTCTCCCCACCAAAATAGGTTTTCCTTTTAATGAAGGGTCTAGCTTCTGTTCAACAGAAGCAAAAAAAGCATCAAGATCTAGATGAAACCACGAAGATCGAGCAGACATATCTATATATTCCGAAAATACGCCGAAAAAGTCAACCCGAACAAACTGTATCAGCGTGTAAAAAGATAATCAGCTCTAAAGAAACGCAGTATTCTAACCACACTATCAATTTATTTGTTAGAACAGGCAAATTTGTTTACGAATAGTACTTAACACCAAAGAAGTACATCATACTTTGTGTGGTATAATGTGCCTGCCTTGTGGAGGCTGGAGAAAGGGGAGACTTGAGCTATTAGCCTGTCGTGGTTCGTATCTGGGTAGCTCCATAATTTGGTTTGTGCGCTTGGGAAGAAGTATCTACTTCTATTCATGTTGCACTTTCCACAAGGCACTACGAATTTTCAACCCGAAAGGGTTTATGCTCGAAACATTCACGCACATTTAAAAACAGGAGGAGTAATGAGACTTACAAGAAACCGCAGGGAGAATCGCGTTGTTGTGACTGGATTAGGTGCAATAACTCCCCAAGGGAATGTAGAGCAAACCTGGGAAAGTGTCGTAGCAGGCAGTAGTGTTATTGTTTCCAAAACTTTCGAAGTAACTGAGCCAATCAATATCGACCACAGAGGCCGAGCCTGTGGTGGTCATAACGTTCTGCGGACGGAGGACTATCTAATTGCACTACTCCCTGAAAACTGGGGTAGTAGCCTCACGAATAAGGACCTGAGTCGAACAGATACCAACGGTGGGCTATTGATAGTTGCCACCGATCAAGCATTACGGTCGGCATGCCTCATGGAGGAAGACCGGACTGATATCGGGCTAGTCACGGGTACAAACTTGGTGTTCACTAACTACAGCGTCAACCAGACACTAGCCTATCTTTATGGGGCAGGAAATGACCCTCTGATAGCGGCTAAAGTGATGATCAACAACGCGGCTGGTTACGTGGCGCTAAAGTACAACCTTGGTGGTATTAACTACGCAGTTTCGGCGGCATGCGCTAGTGGTGGGATGGCTATCGGCAATGCGTACCGAATAGTTCAAAGAGGTGACGCTAATATCATGCTGGCGGCAGGAGTTGAGGGCGCAGATCACCCATCTAATCTCCGTTCCTTCAGCCTTGCTGGGGCATACTCACAATCGCTGGAAAAGGGAGCGGCTGCGAGTCGACCTGGAAGCGCTACTAGAAACGGCTTCGTTATGGGTAACGGATGCGTGGTTCTAGTCCTTGAATCGCTTGAATCCGCAGTGAATCGCAACGCCAACATCCTTTGTGAGATTATTGGTTACGGCGCCACAGACGACGCCTCCAGCCTTTATGACCCTCCAAAGGATGGTAAGGGTATAGGACGCGCCATTAGGAATTGCCTAGACGACGCCAGCCTACTCAAGAATCTACCCACGTTCATCCGAACCATCTACTACAATGCCCATATGACTGGCACGAGAGCGGGAGACTTGGCAGAAATAAACGGTCTTAAATTGGCGATATCGGAGCAGCTGGCGAAACAACTTATCATGAGCTTCACCAAAGGTTGTACTGGTCATCTACTCGGGTGTGCTGGAGCAATCGAGGCTATGATATGCGTCATGGCGCTGAAGGAAAAGGTAATACCACCAACCATAAACTGTGAGGACCCCGATCAAATGTTGAATGGGTTCCAGATCGTTCACGGAAAAGC
>JACZRW010000020.1 GCA_022574495.1 Patescibacteria group bacterium
ACCTCGATGTCGGCTCATCGTATCCTGGGGATGAAGTAGTCCCCAAGGGTTGGGCTGTTCGCCCATTAAAACGGTACGCGAGCTGGGTTCAGAACGTCGTGAGACAGTTCGGTCTCTATCCGGCATACCCGTAGGAATCTTGAGTGGGTCTGTCCTCAGTACGAGAGGACCAGGATGGACTAGCCTCTAGTGTGCCAGTTGTGGAAGCATCCGCATCGCTGGGTAGCTACGCTAGGTTGGGATAAGCGCTGAAAGCATCTAAGTGCGAAGCCCGCCACAAGATTAGGATTCTTAGATCCCTAGAAGAACACTAGGTTGATAGGCGGCATGTGTAAGACTGGTAACAGTTTCAGCTAAGCCGTACTAATAAATCGTACAGATCTTTAACTCAACATATATCTTCTATCCAGTTTTTAGGGTGTAATAGGAGCGTCAAGTGTCATGTGTCAAGAAGTAGTCCAAACTTGATGCTGGAAACTTTGATACTCTGAATTTGCAGATAGTATTCTGGCGTCTAGAGCGGTGTGGCACCACCTGATACACTAGCCCCGATCAGAATCGGGGCGCAAAGTGCGAGTACCTGAAAAAAATTGAAGTTACGAAGCGATTTCTTCCGAACTCCAATAAATTTGGAGAGCAAAAATGTCTTGGTGATTTGAGCGAACTGGAACTACCTGATACCATTCCGAACTCAGCAGTAAAACGGTTCAGCGCTTACGATACTTAGACTACTCAGTCTCGGGAAAATAGGTCATTGCCAGGACTTATGACCTATGCCCCGCCTTAGCGGGCGGGGCTAAGGATTATTGCCAGGACATTTTTGCTTTTAGACCACCATAGATTGGGCCAAAGTCGCCTGCCCCTCAGAACCGCTCCATGATCCGCAGTATAAACCTACTAAGGCGAATGGTAAGGTGACGTGGGGGCGCCAGAGTCCTGTTTGTAAACTGGAAAATCCCTTTACAAAGGGATTTTTTTGTTGTAATCTAGATTTTCTATGGATCGAAAGAAGTTACTATTTATAGCAATATTTACAATTATCGGATTTATCTTTTTGCAAATCCCTATAAACCAGCTAGCAGGGTCCGAAGTATCTTTCACCGTTTTTGATCTTTTTGCGCCAATTGCGGGGGGATTTCTTGGACCGGTTATTGGGATTATCAGTGTTTTTCTGATGACTCTTGGAAACTTTTTCTATAATGGTGCGGAATTCACTGCTGGTCCTCTTATTCGTATTTTCCCCACTCTATTTGCAGTTTACTATTTTACCAGAAAAGATCGATCAAATATAGTAATTCCGGCTCTGGCGATGCTTATCTTTTGGGCACATCCGGAAGGAAGAGTAGCCTGGTATTACGCTCTCTTTTGGTTGATACCTATGGCAGCATATTTCAAAAAGGATAATCTTTTTATTCGATCCTTTGGCGCTACGTTTTCTGCTCACGCAGTAGGGGGAGCGCTTTGGATTTGGGCTTTCAATTTGCCGGCCAGTGTGTGGATATCATTAATCCCGGTAGTCGCCGCCGAAAGATTGCTTTTCGCAGCCGGAATAAGCCTTTCATTTATAGCGATGACAAATATTGTCGCCTATTTGGAAGCGAGAAATATCTTACCGGTGAAATTTGTTAATTTAGAAAAGAAATATATTTATTTAACTAATAAATAGATCTAGGTTCTACTCTTACCAGTAAATTTTCAATAATCTCTCTTGCTTTGAGCGCATCTTTTCTTTTCACCCGTTCTATTAGAAGTGGTTCTTCGGTCCTTAGTTTAGAGTAAACGTGCAAATGGCCAAAGATAGGGCCGCAATCGGCTTCGGCCTGAGCGATATCATGCATGTGCATATCCCGTACCATAGAGGTTCCTGGCAAAGTTCTATTTATTAATGTTACCTTATCTTTTTTAATTGTCAGTTCATCTGGAAAAAGTTCAAAGGGAAAGACAGATTTTATTTTCAGAACTATTTCAGTATCCTCGTCTACCTTCTCTTCTTTTTTTTCATTCACGGAAGTAAATACGTTAAAAGCATTTTCTTCTATTTCTCTAGCTTGTCGTGGAGTGAGAGTTTGAAACCTGTTCATAACAATTTGATTCTAGTTCTTCAAAAATGAAATGTCTGTAGTGTATGCGACAAAATAATAGGTTCAAAAAGAAGCTTGGTTGATAATAAAAGGTGGTGGACCGGCGTCGGGGTATTGGCAAGCCAATATGGGGAGCCCGAGACCGGTCCACTGAACGCTTCTGCGGTTCACTATTGCCATTGGACATCTCCGGAGAGACCCACTTAGGTTTCGATCCTAAGGACGCAGAAGTTGGAAATGTTAAGGTTTTTGATCTCAGGCAGTCATTGTCAATGACCCAAGACGACGACTGCTACTAGCAAGTCTGCGTCGTCCCGCCGTTGCTTCACGACTCAGCCATCCTTCGGCTTCCCTAAACATTGCACGGAAGCAAGCTCTCTTGTGCTTCATCTCTTTTGGTACAATTCCAGGAAGATGTTTACAGGTACACAGGTAAGTTGGCGTTTCTTTGTACCGGCTCATCAGTCAGACCTCCTTTTCCTTATAGCATGTGTATGCGATCTTAATCTTGCCCCTCCTCGCATCTTACTAAGGCGCGCAACCGAATCGCAGAAGTTGCGTCGGCGAGTTGTTATTCGAGTTCACCGCAAGCAGCCGATCCGAACCGCAGAGTTATTAATGGCCTTTAGTAAGCCTGAATTGAGGACAGCCAAGTTTGTGCTGGCTGGGTGGAAGCTCATTACCAGCCAGTTGACTACAGATGCATTTTAGCTCTTCCAAGGTTGACCTCCTAACGAGACGTTTTGGGCTGGTTCTTCTGGGATCGCTGGCATTCTTTTGATTCCGACGCCGGAGTCGTTTATGCCGTTTTAAGCTCAGCAGCCACAGCATGAGTGGGCAATCTTTCTCATGCTCATAAAACCGTTGGCCACAGCAGGAGCATGTATCACTTCGTGAAATGATCCATGTTTGAGTCACTAAAGACAGACCTCCTCCCTTAGTGTTGGCGTAGTTCCTTTCTTTCAGCCTGATTATACACCTTAGTACTATTTGTTGCTAAGTGGGGAAAAATTTGTCGCGGATTTCACCGACTAAATACAATGATCCAGTTATGATTAAGGGCAGATTTTTATTTTGAAGCTTCCTAGCTTTTTCTAAAGCTTTTACGGAATCTTTTTCAATTATAATGTCTCCAGAAAACTTTAATTTCATTAATATATTTTCTATTTCTTTTACTGGGGTGGTGAAGTAACGGCCCATATCGGTTATTTTACTAAATTCTGTGATTACAAATGCTTCTGAGTGGGGAGTCATTATTTTTAGCATCTGTTCTATATCTTTATCTTTTTTAAAGGCAACGAGAAAAATAAATTTTTTGTTTGGCAGTAACTGCGTCAGTGAGCCAAGAAAAGTTTTAACCTTTACTGGATTGTGAGCTCCGTCTAAAATTATAAGTGGTTTTTTTTGACCGGCCCGCTGAAGCTTTAGTAAAGGTGAGACTATCTCAAATCTTCCCGGGACTTTCGCTTTCCCCAAAGATGTATAAGTTTTTTCATTACTGATCTTAAAACCCTGGCCTTTTAAAAGTTGAATAGCGGCAAGAGCAAGGGAAGCATTTTCTGCTTGATAAGCAGCGGGGGTCGAAAGTTGGTATTCTTTGGACTCTCCAAGCCAAGAAAAATTAAAATTAATTCCAGAAAAATCAATTTTCTTTATACTGTAATCAAAAGTTTCACCCCTTAAAAAATATTTTGAGTCGTTTTCTTGTGCTTTTTTGGCAATTATATTTTTGACTGCTAGTTTATTAGTTCCAGAAATTACCGGCACCTCTTTCTTTATTATTCCAGATTTATCTTTGGCAATTTTTTCTACTGTATTTCCTAAAATTTCAGTGTGGTCTAAGTCTACGTTGGTAATTATTGATACTAGGGGATGTATAATATTTGTAGCATCTAGCTTTCCTCCCAGGCCCACCTCGATAATCGCAATATCTACGTTTTGCTTCGCAAAGTAATCAAAAGTTATGGCTACTGTAGTTTCAAAGTAGGTAGGTTTCCCAAGTCTTAAATCCTTTTCCACCTTGCCAATCAAAGGTTCAATACGATTTACATGGTAGATAAAATTCTTATCTGGAATTGGCCGCCCATTTATTTGCATTCTTTCCGATATATCCTTAAGGTGAGGAGATGTGTGAAGACCAATTTTATAGCCTTGACCTACCAAAATTTGCGACAAAAAATATGCAGTAGAGCCTTTTCCAGAGGTACCACCTATGTGGATAGTTTTAATTTTTTTATGAGGATTTCCAAGTAGCTTTAATAAGTATTTTACACGGTCGAGTTTCATTACATCTTTAGGATTGTAACTAAACCCTAGAGGGATAAGATTCTCCAAATATTCATTTGCCTCTTGAAAAGTAGAAAACATAGGATGTATTTTAGCATGATGTGGTTAACTACCTGTAGAATCATGGCATCTAGTAAAACTGGACTAGATTGGAGAATCGATCATAAAGACCGCTGAATAAGAACATTCGATGGGTCTTGGCTCTCTATTTGAATTTAAATCATACTTAGGTTATACTAAGCAAAATCGAAAATAAATATGGCAAAATCCTCAAATATTGAATCTACAACCAAATCAAAAATGAGTGAGCTTCTTGAAAAAGAAGAGTATTCTCCAAAGACACTTTCCAGAAGCCAAATAGTAGAAGGAAAAGTAGTAGCTATCAGTAAAGACCAATTATTCATAGACATCGGTGCCAAATCTGAAGGAGTAATATCCGCAAAAGATTTTGAAGGTGAACAAAAATTTGGTGATATCAAAGTAGGCGATAAAATAATGACCTACGTAATGATACCCGAATCGGAAGGTGGGCAAGTAATTCTTTCGATGAAGAAAGCAGGCAGTGAGAGGCGTTGGCAAGAAATTTCCAAAAAAATGGAGGCAGATGAAACTGTAGAAGTAAAACCGTTAGAATCTAACCGTGGTGGGTTAATGGTAGATTACGAAGGGATTAGAGGTTTTATACCTTCTTCCCATCTTGTGACGAACGTAAATAAAACCAGTAATGAACCAATTAAAGTTAAAATTCTCGAGGAAGATAAGCGTTTGAATAGATTAATTTTTTCCCAAAAAGAAGCAAGTCCAGATGCTGGGAAATTACCAAAAATCGATCTGCCATTTTCAGTTGGTGATGATTTAGAAGGTGAAGTAAGTAAAATGCTTCCGTTTGGATTTTTGGTTCGTATTAGTGGATCTGAAGGTCTGGTACATATAAGTGAAATTTCTTGGGAAAGAGTAGAAAGTATTGAGAAACTATATAAAATTGGCGATAAAGTGAAGGTGAAAGTCATCGAAATTGATCCAGCCAGCACAAAAATAAATCTATCTATAAAACAACTCTCAGAAGACCCTTGGAAGAAAGCGGAAAATAAATATCCGATTGGTAAGAAGTTTAAAGCCAAAATTGTTCGTACTAGTTCTTACGGCGCTTTTGTTCAACTTGAGCCGGGAATTGAAGGATTGATTCATAGTTCAAAAATTCCATACGGTACCAAACTTGCTTCTGGAGATGAAGTAAATGTGAGCATAGATCTATTTAGTTCGGAACAGAGAAGAGTTGCTTTGAGACTCGAAAATGAAGTAGAAGAAAAACCTTCATCACGATCGGTTCGGCTGAACGGTTCGGCCCTGAGCTCACCGTTGAAGTCTCAGGTAAAGGGGAAATCAAAAGAGAAAAAGACAACCTCTTCTAAATCAACAAAAGCGGCGGTTAAAAAAGTAACAAAGAAATTAAAAAAGTAAGCAAAGATTACGTACTTCGGACTAAACTAGTAACATGTTACTAGTTACCATTTAGAATGAGTAAAAAATTGGTCGATAAGTTTACAGAAAGGGCAAGGCGGGCTCTTTCAGCAAGTGCAAAGGAATCTAAAGATTTAGGAAATAATGTAGTAGATACAGAACACATTCTGCTTGGTATCTTAAGAGATAAGACCTCTATTGCCTATAAAGTTCTTTCTAGTTTTCAAATCGATGCCGATAAAGTGCGAGAATCAATTATTGCGTCAACTGATACTGATAATAAAGAGGGTTCTAAAGAGGGTGGTTTTTCTGAAGCAGCTCAAGAAAGTATAGCCTCGTCGGCCCTGCAAGCATATCTTTGGGGATCAGCTTACGTAGGAACGGAACATTTACTTTGTGGTTTGTCCAAGACTCCAGCAGGACTTGCCTGCCACATATTAAGAAGCTGGGGGATCACCTACGATTCTCTAAAAGGTCGGATTGAAAGCTACACTTCCTATCAGCAAACTCAAACTCCCGTAAAACAAACGCAGACCCCATTACTTAATAATTACAGTCGAGATCTCACTGCTCTGGCAAGATCTGGAAAACTAGATCCGGTAATAGGAAGAACAAATGAGATAGAAAGAGTTTTGCAGATTCTCTCACGAAGAACTAAGAATAATCCGGTTCTCTTAGGCGAAGCTGGTGTGGGAAAGACAGCAATAGTGGAAGGGTTGGCCAGGAAAATTATGGATAGGAGCGTTCCTCAAAAATTCCTTGGGGCTAGATTGATAAGTTTAGATATAAATGCTCTAGTCGCTGGGACTCGATTTCGAGGTGACTTTGAAGAAAGACTGCTTGGTGTAATTGAAGAAATTAAAGATTCCGGAAATATAATCCTTTTCATAGATGAGGTACAGACAATTGTTGGGGCGGGAGGAGCCGGTGGCGCTTTAGATGCAGCTAATATATTGAAGCCGGCGTTAGCTCGAGGAGAACTTCGGACAATTGGGGCGACAACTGTAGATGAATACGCTCAGTTTATTGAGGATGATGCTGCTCTTGAGAGAAGATTCCAGCCAATTATGGTTGATGAGCCAGATGAAACTACTGCCATAGGGATCCTGGAAGGTTTGAAGAGTCGTTATGAAGATTTTCATGGGGTGCGAATAAAAAAGGCTGCCGTTGGTCTAGCCGTGCGTTTAGCCTCTCGTTATATAACAGACAGACACTTGCCCGATAGTGCAATAGATGTGCTAGATGAAGCGGCGTCTAAGAAAGCAGTTAAAGTGGGTTCGCTTAGCCCATCAGCAATAAATGTTGAGGATAAAATAAAGACTCTTAAAGGGGACAAGGAGGATTTGATAAGAGAAGAGCAGTATGATAGCGCAATAAAATTACGAGAAAAGGAGAAAAAACTTGAAGATCAACTCTCTGAAATACTTTCTAAATACCGTACTAACGAAGCAAAAGTGGTAGATGAGAAAGACATAGCTGAAGTAGTTTCGGTAATTACCGGAGTCCCAACCGAAGATTTAAATATGGATGAGGCGGAAAAATTATTAAACTTGGAGGTAGAGCTAGGTAGAGATGTATTGGGTCAGAAGGAAGTTTTGAAAAATGTGGCCAGTGTATTGCGCCGATCTCGGGTGGGTCTTCGAGATCCAAAGAGGCCAATTGGTAGTTTCATATTCCTTGGTACTTCTGGAGTAGGAAAGACTTTAGTAGCAAAGACTTTGGCTAAAGCACTATTTGAAAACGAAGAATCCTTAATAAGACTAGATATGAGTGAATTTTCGGAAAGGCACACGGTTTCACGTTTGATAGGAGCGCCTCCAGGGTATGTCGGCTACGAAGAGGGTGGAGAACTTACCGAAAAGCTTCGTCACAGACCGTATAGTGTGGTTCTTTTGGATGAGATAGAAAAGGCTCACCCAGAAATTTTTAATATACTTCTACAAGTTCTAGAAGATGGGCACTTGATGGATGGAAAAGGTAGAGTGGTAAATTTCCGCAACAGCGTGTTGATAATGACTAGTAATGTAGGCTCACATTTAATAAGAAAAGAAGGGGATATAGGGTTTGCAAATAAAACACAAGGTAAAAAAAGTGAGGAGCACAAATATCAAGAAATATCCGGTAAATTGAAAGAGGAACTTAAGAGAAACTTTAAAGTAGAATTTCTCAATAGAGTAGATTCTATATCAGTATTTAAACCTTTGAGCAAAGGTGTAGTGAGGAAGATAGCTAGACTTCAGGTGAATGAAGTAAAAAATAGATTGAAAGATTTGAAGATAAAATTAAATGTAGACCCATCAGTCTACACAAAATTGGTGGGTATAGGATTTTCCCAAGAATACGGGGCAAGAGAGCTGAGAAGAGTTATTCAGGAAAAAATAGAAAACCCACTTTCTGAAAAAATAATTTCTAGGGAGATAGAAAAAGGGCAAAAGGTTAGCGTGAAAGTTGAAAAAGACGAGATTATTATCAATTAATTGATATTTCCTGCTCATGCAACAATCAAAACTTTACACAGAACTAGCCAATACTTACGATGTTTTTCACCAGAAACATTTAAATTATTCCAAAATTGCTAAGCAAATAGACTCTCTTTTACAGAAGCACAAAGCAAAGAAAATTCTTCACGTGGGTTCCGGTCCGGGTAGGCTTTCGAAGATTTTATTCCAAAAATATAAATACGATATCCATCTGCTAGATGTTTCTCCACAAATGATATCTTTATCGCAAGATCTTTTACCCAAGCAACCTCATACTTTAGCGGATATGAGAGATTTTTATTTGGATGATGAATTTGACGTGGTAGTTTTGGCGGCCGGTGTATTTCGCCATCTTTTGATGGATGAAGATGCCCAGGAAGCTCTAGAGAAATTTCACGACTCTTTAAAGATAGACGGAGTATTAATCATTGATAATATTTTCCCTAAGAAATTGATAGAAGGAGGGGCCGGTGAGAGCAAAAAAGAGATAAAAAATAAAGGAAAGACCATCACCCAATATTCAAATATCACTATAGAAAATTATGAACCAACTATTGCTAGGGCCAAGGTTTCTATTCGAATTGTGAGTGAAGGAGAAGTGAGTTTTCAAGAATACGAGCATTTATTCCGAGCGTATAGTCAAGAAGAGATAAAGAAATTATTGAAAAAAGGCGACTTTGAATTTATAGAATTTGAAGATGGGATAGATGAGGCTAGTTATTTTACGGTGGCAAAAGCGGGTTAAATTAAGTTAAAGATGAAGTTAAATCGGACAAAAATTACGATCGTGAAATTTGTCCGGAAATCTTTTCGTTCAACTAATAAGGATTTGGCTGGTCGAGTTCTACAAAAACAAGACCAGCCAAGCGGACCGTGTTAGATTATTGCGCATTATGTATCTCAGCGAGGCCGAGTTGGTTTAGAAGGTCCAGTTCATGTAGTTTTTCGTCCCGACCTGTTGCACTGAGACCGTTGGACTGAAGGACGGCCATTCCAGTTAATCTTTGATTGTCCAGAAACCCTTTGGTCTTGTAGACCATCTGGTCGACTAGTGATTGGTCTTTGATCATAACCGAGAGGCGAATGGCAGCCAATCGAGCTGCAAACGCCGCTTCTTCCCTGCCTTGGAATAACAACTTTTCGACCGCCTCTGTGTCGATGAATTCGATGAGACAGTATGTCTCCTTGACGATTCTCCCCCATGGGTTACTGTTACGACGGAACCCCCACATGTCAGCTCCTTTCTTCACTAACTAAGTTGTTGGTGGTTGATCAGGGTTTCGATTGTGGGTAAGCAAGCCATTTCCAATGCTTATCACTGTTCCGATTGCCAGCGCCAGCAATGCAAGACCTACTGTCATCTCCAACCTCCTGTATTGGTTGATCTCTGTTTCTTTCGGGTGGAGTATATCAATAGGTAATTGGGTTGTCAAAAAAGGAAAAATGAATTACTTGCGGGTTACTTCGCGCTCTAGTGCAAATTTCTTTTCAAGTTTATCTTGAAGTATTTTTAACCCAGTGTAGGAAATTTCTTCTTGAGAAGCCATACCCACGCCAAAGGGAGCTTGCTGACGCATAATATCGGCTTTTTCTAAGGCAAGACCTCGGTAGCGATCCCAGGCTACGTTTGCAAATATATCCACAAATTCGCTAAATTTCCCTTCGCCATTTACCGATACCGCTAGACAAGTTACCAGTGGAACGCAGTAAGAACCAGCTACCGGTGTATTTATCGCCACCGGCATAAGGGGCATGGTGTGACTGCCGCGGGCGTCTCCAGTTACTAGAGATACAAGACGAAATGGATCAATTACTTCTTCAAGAGCAGGGAAAATTTTCTGATTTCGAATAATCATGACCGGATCATCCTTTCCCTGGTATATCCCGGTTATATTGTGCAGACGATCGGTGCTGACGGCCACCGATGTTTCTTCCGGAAAAACTCGACTGCGAATTTCGGCCACACCATAGCGGTCAATATTTCTAAGCAGAGCCAAAATAGCCACGTTATCTTCCGGAGAATTGAGACGTACTTTTCGGTGAGTAGCAGCCGCCCCTCTACTTACTTTATGATTCATATCTTCGATTACAAAGGTGAAACCCTTACTTATATCTGGTGCCAGCAAAAAACCGGAGCTTCTAGATGGATCGGCAAAACTTTGATAAAGAGCTTGATTGTAGGCTCCTGGCCCACATTTATCAGCAGCAAAGATTGCGATGGACTCGGCTGGTCTATGCTTTGGTAGAAGTTCAAAGGTTATTTCTGCAACTCCTGGTCCAGTACCACGTACGTTTCCACTGGGCGAAGTAGGGAATAAGTCTTGACCAGCACCATATAAACCCTCTTTCGAGGCTTTTGCCGCCGCAATGTCAAAAGCATTTCGGCAATCTTTATGAACTTGGGCGGAACCCGTTCCTTCTTTGTGCGTGGTTATTATGGCGATGTCATCACCAGTGTGGGTGATTTTATAATCTATCACCCATGGTCTAATAGCAATATAATCCTCAACTAATTTGAGCATTCCAGATGATGGTTGAGTGTGACCACCCATAGACCCGCAATCGGCTTTAATAACAGTTACAGTTAGTTCGTTTTTAGGAATAATATTTTGTGTCGGGGATTGATTTGTCCTAGGTCTTTTTCTTGATGCTGCCATAAATATATAGTATTTTGGCAGTTAGCTTAGAAAGATTATATACTGATATTTTATTATTTGTCAATCTTTTTTCTTCTACCTTTAGCAGCATAGATCGCTAAAGCGCTTTGCGACCACTTTGTGGGCTAATGTTAGAGCCAAACTGCCGCCTGACTGCGCTGGCTGTAAAACTACGCAAAAAAGCTTCAGGACACCCTCGGAAATTCCGCTCACTAGTTCGCTCCAGTTTCCGCCTCCTCTTCCCATTTTTGCTAGTTTTAATACGCCGTGCTCGTATGGCGGTTCGAATAAAACTTGTTTGGTTCGGTTTTTGTTGATAGAATCGGTAGACTTATGGCTAAATCTTCGACTACGTATGTCTGCCAGCAATGCGGCTACCAAAGCCCTTCATATCTTGGAAAATGTCCGAATTGTGATAGTTGGGGGAGTTTGGTGGAGACTATTTCAAAAGAAATTAGAGGGAAAAAATCCATAATTAGTAGGGTAGGCGCAAGCAAACCGCAGAGATTAGTAGATGCTTCCAAGAAGCCGCTACAAAGGCTAAGAAGCGGGATTTTCGAAGTAGATAGAGTACTTGGTGGAGGGATAGTTCCAGGGAGTGTAGTATTGCTTGCAGGCGATCCTGGGATAGGTAAATCTACTTTGCTTCTTCAATTAGCCTCAAAAATAAAATCACTCTACATTTCCGGTGAAGAATCGGTGGAACAAGTAAAATTACGTTCGGATAGACTAAAAATCAAGGGTAGGGATCTATATATTATTCCAGAGACAGATGTAGATGTAGCCATTGAATCTATTAGAGAAGGTAATTACAAACTAGTAGTGGCTGATTCTATTCAGACTTTAGTAACTGAGGATCTAAATTCGGCAGCAGGATCGGTTGGACAAGTCCGGGAATCTGCCTATCGACTTCACCGACTAGCAAAAGAAAGTGGTGTAGCTGTCTTTTTAGTCGGTCATGTGACCAAAGAAGGCTCTGTAGCCGGGCCAAAAGTATTAGAACATCTAGTAGATACAGTATTATTTCTTGAAGGGGAGCAGCACCATGCTTTTAGAATATTGTCAGCCTCAAAAAATAGATTTGGGCCGGTAGATGAAATAGGTGTATTTGAAATGACAGAGAAGGGAATGGAAGAGGTGAGTAACCCTTCAAAAGAATTTTTATCTGGACGAATATCTGCTCCAGGGTCTGTCGTCGTGCCCACTATTGAAGGATCGCGAAGTGTTTTGACTGAAGTTCAGGCCTTAACAAATTCAACAAACTTTGGCCTTCCGACTAGAAGAAGTAGTGGAATAGATCCCAACCGACTGCAATTGTTAACGGCAACTTTAATAAAAAGAGCCGGGTTGCAGCTTCAAAATCAAGATATTTTTGTAAATATCGCGGGAGGATTAAAAGTAAGTGAGCCTGCCGCTGATCTTGCCATCTGCCTAGCTATTGCTTCTTCTGCTTACGATAAAGTTATTCCTAAGGATACACTGGCGGTAGGGGAGGTAGGTCTGTTAGGAGAGATACGCCAAGTTTCCTTTTTAAATAAGAGGCTAGAAGAGGCTAGAAGACTTGGTTTTAAGAAATTTATTACGCCGCAAAACGTAAGAACATTGAGAGAAGCAGTACAGAAAAGTCTGACTAAATAACTCTTGTTATTTAGATTACAGATATTTGCAAAAGGTTTATGTAATTGTTAGTCTTAGAAATTATCCGCGCCCAAAAAGCGCATGGAATTATCTAATCTCGCCTAGGCGGGGAAAGGAATTATCTAGTGAATGTACAAGCTATTGCCCGATTGGTAATTGGTATCGTTTTTGGAACGGCTGGTTACTATTTAGCCACAGTTTTTGTAAACCCCCCAGAAGAAGGTGTAAGACAAGGTGTACGAATTATATTGGCTATTTTTGCCGGTGGTCTAAGTATGTACCTAGTTCCATTGATTACAAAGTGGGTAGGATATTGGAGTAGCTTGTTTTCAAAGAGAGTTGCAAATGAAATTATTTCTCAGTTACGACTGCCAAGAATACCCAATCCGGTAAGAATAGGTATAGATAGAGAAAGTAAAAAATGGGTAAACCCAATGGTAATGGATACAAGCGCCCTTATTGATGGAAGAATTGCTGATATTGTTGAGAGTGGTTTTTTATACGGTACTTTGATAGTTCCAGACATTGTTTTAAGTGAGATGCGGCATATTGCCGATTCTTCAGAAGGATTAAAGAGAGGAAAAGGTAGACGTGGTTTTGATGTTCTGGAGAGAATTAAAAAGTCAAAGGGCATAAAAACTATTATTTACGATACTGGCCAAAATAGTCTTAAAAATGTCGATGATAGGCTTTTGAAGATGGCAAAGATGTGGAGAGCAAAGATGATCACTACTGATTTCAATCTAAATAAATTAGCCACAGTATCTGGAGTTAAGATTTTGAATGTAAACGAGCTTTCAAACTCAATAAAGGTACCTCTGATTCCAGGGGAAGAACTTAATGTGAAGGTGATTCAAGAAGGCAAAGAGAAAAATCAAGGTATCGCTTATTTACCAGACGGTACTATGATTGTGGTTGAAGAAGGAGATAAGTACCTCGGTAAAAACGTCTCTGTGCGCGTATCACGGTCTTTGCAAACCGCAGCCGGAAGGATGATTTTCGCGAAACTTTTTAAAATATAAATCCCCAACAAAATATAAAATTGAGTAGTTATTCAAAGTAGTGAAAACACCTCTTTTTGAACCTAATTAAACTATAGGGCTAGAGGTTTTAGGGACTATTTTTTACTATCGGACGGAAAAAACTTGACAAAAAAAGTATAATGTGGCAGTATAGTCACTAGAGTGTTAAGTGGATTGTACAGAAGCTTAATATTCAAGTTAATTGTAAATTAGAGGTAGGCCCTCTAATAGCCACAAGAACAATGGGCAGGGATTGTGGCTCTCCCCCGCCAAGTGCTGACTGCCTACAGGTAGACCTGTGCAAAGTGGGGGAAGGAATCATCAAGTTTTCCTTTTTTAGGGAAAATGCTAGGAACTTTAAGAAAAGGAAATAAAAAAACGAAGCACCACTACGGTCGGAAGGATTAGTTTAGACACCAGTAGCAGTGCTCCGGGAAGTATATCTGGACAGCAGGTATACTCTTTATATATTCATTAAAGACTTGTTGAAAATAAAAGTCAATCCTGAAGTAGGAAAGTACAAAAGGATAGTTCTTGTTTGTAGCTTAATGGTATAATGATACTATAAAATTTAGCTACGAAAGTCGTAATGGTCGGTCCCTGGCGTCTGGTTTGGGGTAACACTCTTACTGGACGCTGAGGAGCGGCCATTTTACGTATTGAATAAGTAATATGTTCATTAATCTATATAGTGTATAGGACAGCGCATAAATACCTTTTGTATGTGTAAGTATTAGCCTCATTTAAGCCCCATAGTTTGACAAAAGTTCATATCTGTGCTAAACTCCCGCCAAGCTGCAACGGGCAGTTTATTGTACTTTGAAAATTCTCTAAATAAGGATGAGTCCTCCTACCTTTGCGGGCCAATATCTAATCAGAAATTTGAGAAAGGGAGATCTATTAATTATTAGTTTTGTCTCAAAAATATTTCTTTTCTGGTTAGTTATGTGCCCGTAATGGTAAAGCGGTGGTAAAAATCTCTTTTTCGCCCATCTCAGGGCGTTTTAGGTTCGGTACTTAGTTAACCCGGAAGGGTTTAGAAGGAGGGGATCACATGAAACTGCTGAGATGGGACGTTGGTCTCGCTGTGGTTTTGATTATCGCAGCGATCGTCGTCGCTACGTTTCTGCGAAGTGGCGGCGAAAGTCCAGCCGACCTTGTGGCCGTTCAAGGAGCAGCCGCAAACAACAGTACAGCTGGTGATTCCAGTTCGGTCGACCCGAACTGTGACACTGGTGATGGCCCGTGGGAGTTGCAAAACCTCCACGGAGAAGAGGGCCGCGTCCTGAATGACGGTGCCGAAAGTAAAGAGGAGATCCTTGATGCAACTCGGCATGACCCGGTGGCTCTGCGTATCCTCTACATCGACTACAGAGTAACTTTCTTGGAGAAGGAGGAGGGGGTCAGTCGCCAGCTGGCTCAACTCAGAGTGGACCAGGAAACGCCGTCGGTTGAAGAGCTTAGGTGTGTGGAAAGCCGTAATCTACTCCACGCAAAGCTTGAAGGTATTCTTGAGGTTAGCACCACTGAAATCCAAACCATGGGTCAGGTGGCTTTTGACCTCGGGATCACCGTCAGTGATGGACAAGTCTACGTACTCAACAACGCGGTTCGAGGCGATCAAGCCAGACCAGTTGCTGATCGACTTTCGGTTAGCGACAGTGTTCTAACGACGACGTTGTCTAACGGTGCGAAAGCGCACCATCGCATTTTCTGCGCCAACAAGATTGTGCCTGAGATTCCTCCGGCGCCGGGTAAGGGAAACCTTGTGGTCATCAAGACGGACGACAAGGATTTTCCGGTTGGTGGATTTCGCATCATCATGGACGGTCCAGAGCACCGAGAAGGTGTTACGGATGGTTCAGGCTTGGTGCGGTTCAACGACCTCCAGCCGGGAACCTACTTGGTGCAGGAGATCAACCAGCCAGGTTGGGAGCCAGTTGAGCCAATAGGTGACAGGTTCACCATTGAAGTTCGAGAAGGTGAAATGGTAACTGCGCGGTTCAAGAACCGACAGGTGAAGGAGTTAGTACAACCGACGCTCACGCCGCTGGCCACAAATACACCGGGGCCAAAGAAGACTCCAAGGCCGACAGCGACTAACACGCCTATGTTGCCTCAGACACCGGCACCACCGCCGACGCTGATACCGCCGTGTTGCCCGCCGCCACCGACGTTTGAACCACCACCACCGCCTGTCCCGGCTACGGCTACACCGGATCCGATAGTCAACCCGACTCCGCCTCCACCACAGGATACGAGTCCAATGGACACACCGCTGCCAGTGCCACCGCAAGCAACGAGCACACCGGTACCCTGATGTAGCGGAACAACGGAAGGGGAGAGATAGGGAAGAGAGACCAAGAGGAGACGAACAGCGAAAGCTGTCTGCCC